>JADYYL010000078.1 GCA_020853655.1 Deltaproteobacteria bacterium | reverse complement strand
GAACGGCGACTTTGATCGCTGAGTCGCTCGGCCGAACGAGACGAGCAACGACTGCCCGGTGATCAGCGAATCTCCGTTTCGAATACCATTGAGCAACGCAAGAGATCGCGGTGCGATATTGAAGCGTTTGCTGATGCTCGCGACGGTATCGTCGCGTTGCACGGTGTAATACGTCGTGCCCGGAATATCCTGGTCGCGGCCGCCATAACTCCACATCGACGAGCAACCCGAGAGCGACATGAGCGTAGCGAACAGCACCGCGATATGAAGTGACGATCGGAGATGCGTGTTGCCGGTATTGCTGCGTTTCATAGGGTCAGGCCGCGAGAACAAATTGGCATGGGCCGAGGTCTTCGTGCTCAAAAACCTGTGGATCCGCGCTGATTGCTTGTCCCGGCACACGCCAAGAACGGAGCCGCTGAACGGCGAGTTGTTGCTCGTCGTCGATCACCGGGGCGACCAGTCGACCTCCCGGCCTCAGCTGGGCGAAGAGCGAGTGCGGTGCACTTCGGATCGCAGCCGAGATCACAATCGCGTCGAACGGAGAACGCTCGCGCCACCCGCGCATCCCGTCGCCAACGCGGATCAGAACATCATGATAGCCGATTGATTCCAATCGACGTCGAGCCTCGTACCCAAGCGAGGCGTGCCGCTCCACTCCGCAGACCTCGGCATCAAGCGCGCGGAGAAGCGCGACGACATACCCGCTTCCGACGCCAACTTCGAAGCACTTCTCGCCAGGTTGAATGTCAAGGTGCGCAAGCATCAGCGCAACCGTCGATGGTTTGGAAATTGTTTGACCGGCGCCAATCGGGAGCGCGAGATCTTCATACGCACGAAACGCGAAGGCATCGCCGACGAATAGCTCCCGTCGCACGCTGGCGAGTGCATAGGCGAGTCGATCGCTCATGGCGCGGCTATCGAGCCCGAGCTGGACGAGGAGACGCTCCGCCCAGATCTGGCGGCGAGCAAAATCGCGAGCGACTGCTGTTCGCGTATGCATAGGTTCCTTTCGCACGGCCCCTGACGGTGCGCGTGACGAACGTCCTTCGAAAATTGGATTCGGGTCGACGAATCGTCGGGTGCCCCTCCCGCCGGGGGCAGGATTCAAAAACACCCTTCGAGGAGGGTAAACTCCGCCGCGGTAGTGGCGCAACATATTTGCCGCAAACCCTCGTGCGAAACGGAGAGCCTCGACCTCTGGGTCCTCCGTTCTTGAGCGCGTGGGAACTTCGAAGCAGTGAGGCGCCTCGCGTCATCACAATTCACCGTGAACGATTGCGAGAATTCGGATAGTTCGACCGCGAACCTGAGGGCACCGAGCGCGGGCCAGGGAAACTCTCGCGAGAGCGCGAATCAAATGGGTAGGTTGTAACAAGGGGGAAAGACGGGGGATAAAGAATTGGTCGGGGCGAGAGGATTTGAACCTCCGACCACTCGCCCCCCAGACGAGTGCGCTACCAGGCTGCGCCACGCCCCGACCGAGCGGCGCAGTGTATAGCGAAATGAGAAAATCGCGAAGCCCCTAACGTAACCGGGGAAACGGACGCCGGAAATGAGCGGAATTGATTATTACCAGGTCCTCGGGCTCCAACCGGGAGCCACGTTGGACGAGGTCAAGCGCCGCTACCGCCAGCTCGCTCGACAGTTCCATCCCGATCTGAACAAGGACGAACAGTCGCCGGAGATGTTCTCGCGGATTACGGAAGCTTATAACGTGCTCGCCGATCCGGAGGCGAAACGGCGCTACGACGAGGCATTCAGCTTTGACGACCCTTGGGAGGCGAAGATCCACGCCTACAAGCGCGCGGAGAAACTTCGCCCGAAATCCAAAGGCTCCTCTTCGACGCAGAGCAAGTCGGAGAAGAAAGAGCGGAAACCGGAAGGGAAAAGTTCTTCCACGACAACCCGCCCCGAAGAGCCGGCAGCGTTCGAGGGTCCATCCGGTGTTCGCTTCTCCGGAAAGAAACTCGCCGAGGAAGTCGATGATTCATTCCTCGGCAAGGTCACGCAAACCTTTCGCCGAGTTCAACGATCGACGGAAGAGATCCTCGGAAAGTCGAGCGGCTCTCACGCTCGTGAACCGATCTCAGAAAGCTACGGCACCAGAGAGCCCGAGTTTCGCTTCACGCTCGACGCGCTGGAGTCGATCCGCGGTTCTTCTCGCGAGATCTCGATCGAAGGCGCGAGCGGACCGCGACTGATTCGCGTGAAGACGCCACCGGGTATTCATCAAGGCGCGGTGCTGAAGGTGAACTGTCCTCCGAAGGACGATGAACCGGGACGTATGCTGCACGTTCGAGTCTACATCGAGCCACATGAACTCGTGGAACGTGAGGGGTTCGATATCATCGTCAGTGTGCCGATCACGATTGCAGAGGCTGTTTCCGGCGCTGAAATCGAGGTGCCGACCCTCGAAGGTCCGCTGAAGATCAACCTCCCGCCCGGTTGGGATCCGCAGAAGCGACTTCGGATCAAGGGACGGGGAGTCAAGGACGAGGTCAGCGGCGAAAGCGGCAATCTCTTCGTCAAGACCATCGTCGTCCTCCCCGATGAGCCATCGAAGGCTCTTACCGAGGCCGCAGAGAAGATCGAATTCCTCTATCGGGGAAATGTGCGAGGAAAGATCCCCCGCTCGCTGCTGTAAGCGGTCGCCGTGACAAACCGCCGAAGAAATGAGAGCGGCGATCGTTGACGACCCTTCACCTCAAGCTCCGAAAGAACAGGGAGCATTCGACGATCGCCGCTGATGCGCGCCCGACGATCGGGCACTCCGGAGACCCATTCATCGACTACAAGAGTTCATCGCCGTCAGCGAGATCCGCTCCGAGGTAATCGTACTCGTTGTTCTCCGCCAAGTTCTCGAACAACGTGAACTCTCCGAGGAAGGCGAGGCGAACCGTTCCCACCGGACCGTTTCGATGTTTTCCAACGATCAGCTCCGCCACGCCCTTATCCGGCGTGTCAGGGTTGTACACCTCGTCGCGATAGACGAATCCGATCAAGTCGGCATCTTGCTCAATCGCGCCAGACTCACGAAGGTCAGACATCATCGGTCGCTTATCCTGCCGGGACTCCACCGCACGATTGAGCTGACTGAGCGCCACGACCGGCACGCGCAACTCCTTCGCGAGCGCCTTGAGGCCTCCCGAGATCTCGGAGATCTCTTGCTCTCGCCGCTCCGGACGCAGACTCGCCCCGCGCATGAGCTGGAGATAGTCGACAACGATCAGCGAGAGCGGCTTCTCGCGGTGGAGACGGCGCGCCTTGGCACGCATTTCAAGCACGGAAACCGCCGGCGTATCGTCGATGAAGATATTGGCCTGGGCCAGTCGCGAGGCCGCATCGACGAGCTTCGGGAAATCGCTCTCGCCGAGTTTTCCGCTTCGGACCTTTGATGCACTGACCTTCGCCTCGGAGCAGAGCATACGCATCGTGATCTGCTCCTTCGACATTTCGAGGGAGAACACAGCGACGGCGCCGTTATGATCGAACGCGACGTTCTTCGCCATGGAGAGCGCGAGCGCCGTTTTCCCCATGCTGGGTCGGCCTGCGATGATGACGAGATCTGAGGGTTGGAATCCGAAGGTCATCCGGTCGAGATCGGCAAAACCGGTCGGCACACCGGTCAGCGGCTTCTTGCTGATGTACAGTTGTTCGATCTCTTTGATCGAGCCTTTGACGACTTCGGCGACCTTCACGAAGCTTGGATTCACTCGCGAGTCGGAGACCTTGAAGATCTTCTGCTCGACGGAGTCGATAAACGAGTCGATATCGCCCGACGCGTTAAACGCGTCGTGGGCAATCTCTGTGACTTCGTGGATCAGCTTTCGACGGAGCGACATCTCCTTGACGATCCGCGAGTAGTACTGCACGTGGGCCGCCGTCGGAACGACGTCGACGAGATGCGAGAGATACTCGGTTCCCCCTGCCGCATCGAACGCCTTCAACGCGTTCAACTCATTCGTCACAGTGATCATGTCGATCGGTTCAAGACGTTCCGTGAGGTTCGTCATGGCCTCGAACATGATCTGGTGCTGACGCTTATAAAAATCGTCAGGCCGGAGAATCTCGATCACGGTGTTGATCGATTCGTTATCGAGGAAGATGGCGCCGAGAACCGATTGTTCCGCGACTTGAGAGTGCGGCGGAACGCGCCCACCCTGCCCGCTAAAAGCCGGGGAGTTGTTTTGAGGTGGCTCGTGATCAATCACGCTGGGAGCCGGCGCGCGAGGCTTGAGCGGAGCGTCGTTGTCGCCGCCGAGGGTAATGTCTATCGTCCGCTCGGAGGCGCTCTCGTTACGATGAGAATCGTCTGGGAGCGGAGCCGTCAGCGCGGCAAGATCATCCGAGGTGATCAGCCCTTCAGAGAGACTGTCATCGAACGGCATGTCGTCGGGGAACTGGGAGTCATCGGGAGAAAAAGG
>JADYYL010000077.1 GCA_020853655.1 Deltaproteobacteria bacterium | reverse complement strand
GGTGCGTGAATCAACATCCTCGATCCATCCCGCTCGACTTTTTGAGCTCCAGTTCGTCCGCTCTCCATCTCGTCTGCAATCGAGAGGGGGAGGTGCTGTGGGCGAGCGAGGCAATCCGGCGCAGATCTGATTTGTTCGGTTCGAACTTTCGCGAGCGATTTCTGAGCGTGCGGTCGCGGACACAAGATCCAGAGATGTTGCGCTTCCATGTGGCAGAGGGCCGGCACGAGCTCCCCGCCGTTGCTCGTCGCTTACCGAATGCAGACGAGTGGTTTGTATCGCTTCACCAAGATGCCGCCGACGTCACTCCAGCAGAGAGTTTGTCACGGAGTGTCCTGGAGGGGTCGGATGTTGCTGGTGTGTTGATGTGGCAATCGAATGCGAAGGGCGAGCGAACCTACTCGAATCACTCAACCAGCCATTTCTCTGGTCGCACACCCGACGAGACGCTCAACTACGGATGGGTGCAGGATATCTATCCCGACGACATTGCAGAATACCTTCGAGAGTATCATCAGGCCCACCTCGAGGGACGGAGTTTTCGACGTGAGTATCGAATCCGCCACCACAACGGGACCTTCCGATGGGTCCTCGGATCCACGATGCCAATGGTTGAATCAGGACACTTCGTTGGATTGACGGGGGTGACGCTCGACATCGACGAACTGGTGAGCACACGCGAACGATTGAGGCGCAACGAAGAACGGCTCAGTGTTGCGACTTTTGCCACGCGGCTGGGTGTTTTCGATTGGGAGATTCAATCGAATCGGATGGGTTGGGATAGCACGATGTTCGAACTCTTCGGGCTCGACCCGTCGTCGGAGAAGCGCTCCTACGAAGAGTGGATGGAGCTGATTCTGCCAGATGACCGGGAACGGGCGTCGCTGGCAGTGCGTTCCGCGCTTCAGACAGGCGCGGAGCTCAACATTCAGTTTCGGACAGTGCTTCCTACAGAAGTCGTCCGGCATATCCGTGTGCAAGCAAAGGTGTTTCTTGACGACGGCGGTGCCCCTCTGCGGATGGTCGGCACTCATGCAGATGTGACCGATGCGATAGAAACTCAGTCCAAGATCGAGGCCGCACGACGCTCGGCTGAGGAAGCCGCCGAGGCGAAGAGCGAGTTCCTCGCGAACGTCAGTCATGAGATCCGAACTCCGCTCAACGGCATTATCGGAATGACGGCGTTGTTGCTCGACACGGAGCTCGACGACGAACAGTTGGAGAGTCTTGAGACCATCAAGTGTTCCGCTGACAATCTGTTGGCCGTGATCAATGACGTTCTCGACTTTTCAAAGATAGAGGCAGATCGACTCGAGCTCCATCCGACGAGCTTCGAGATACGGCCAGCTCTCGAAAAATTGCTTGCCCCTGTGAGGGTGAAGGCAAAGGAGAAAGACCTCCGGTTTACCATTTCGATTGCTCCCGATGTTCCAGCGCAAGTGTGCGGCGACGATCTGCGAATCGGGCAAGTCGTGATGAACTTCGTTACCAACGCTGTGAAGTTCACACCGCGACAGGGCAGTGTGAAAGTTGACGTGAGCGCAGAGTACCTTCCGGATTCGAAGGTTCAACTGACATTCTCAGTCAAAGACACCGGGATCGGGATGAAACCCGAGGTGCTCGATCGCGTGTTCGATGCGTTCGTGCAAGCAGACTCTTCGATAACGAGGGAGTTTGGCGGCACAGGCCTTGGCCTCGCGATTTGCCGACGCCTCGTCAATCTGATGGGAGGAGAGATCGGCGTTGAGAGCGTCTACGGCGAAGGATCGAGCTTCTCGTTCAAAGTGATTTGCAGCGTGACTTCGATTCTTCCCGTTTCGGTCCGGGGGAGTTCGACCCGTCTTGTCTGCCCAATCCCGATCACCGACCCGTTGAATGTCCTCGTCGTCGAAGACAATCCGATCAATCAGAAGGTCATTCTTCGGACGTTGGAGAAGTGGGGAGTGAGGGCGACGCTGGCGCAAAATGGGCAGGAGGCAGTGGATACCTACCTCGGCACGCGGAATCTCGATCTCATTCTGATGGATTGTCAGATGCCAGTCATGGATGGGTATGAGGCGACGGCGGCGATCCGTCAATCCGAGCGGAGCCGGGGGCGCGCCCACATTCCGATTATCGCCGTGACCGCCCACGCGATGGAGGGGGATCGGGAGAATTGCCTCCTTGCCGGGATGGATGACTACTTGCCACGTCCGATCGATCGCGATCAGCTTGCCGAACTCATGAGAAAATGGTGCCGTGTCACTTCGGCGATCCCAATACGGCATGAAGGGTGAGAGGAGAAGCGGCAATGAGTGAGAACGCGACGACGGCGTTGGTGATTGATCGTCAGAAAGCGCTTGATCGTTTGTACGGAGATGCTGAGCTTTACGAGACGATCGTTGATATTTTTCTATCGACCGCGGGCCCAGAGATGACACGCTTCGAGAATGCCGTTCAGGCCAGAGATCTGAAGGAAGCCTGCGCCGCCGCCCACTGGTTGAAGTCTTCTGCTGGGAATATCGGGGCGATGGTGCTCGAGCGCGCAGCGCTCACCGCTGAGGTCGCCGCGCGAAAAGGGGAGACGCAGGCCGTCGTTGACTCTCTTGCCCCTTTTCTTGACGCTTATCGTCGCGTTGTTGAAGAGCTCACCAAGACAAGCTAGCGGGTCCATTTCGGGGTCTTCCACTCTGGAGATGAAACCCGCCAGTCGCTCCATCCCGATAGGCGCCTAGGAGAAGCACCTCGAGACTCTCGTCTCCAACTCACGATTGCGTTGCGTGTCGAGAGAAACGCCTTCCTGAGCTTTTCGTAAGGTCGCCCGAAGAACTGTGGCGTAGCAAACGACGACGCTCAGAAAATAATCCGGAACAACGCGCCGACCAGTCGAAATGGCAGTGCGATCACCTCTCCAACAACGTCGACGGTGCAGCTCAGGATTCCACCGCAGCTATCGTTCTCTTCGGTGGTCACCGTTCGCTCTGTCGTCGTCGTTGACGCAACCTCGCTCGGTTCAGAGGAGGCAACGGGGCGGGTCGTCGTCGTTTCTGTAACGGTCGTCGATGAACGGCTGCAGGCGGAAGACGAGGCCAGCAGGATCGAGAGCGAGAATAGAAAAAGGCGTGAGTATCGGTTCATTGTTTCCTTCGAAGACGTTTACTTCCGTCACTAGAGCGGTTCTCGACACGGTGTAGCAAGACACTAATAGGGACGCCTTCGGCGACAAAAGAATTTCTTTAGGGTGAACCGCTCTTTCTCTCTGGTCGCACCTATCGGTGCGACACCTAGAGCTGAACATGTTTCTGCTACGCAAAAACATGATCAGCTCTAGCCCTGCGCGTCTCCGGGAAGTCCCCACTGAATCGTGGTGACGGACGAGCCGGACGAATTGCCGCTCCGGTAACTTCGGTTCCCCGTG
>JADYYL010000076.1 GCA_020853655.1 Deltaproteobacteria bacterium | reverse complement strand
TCACTCGTCCCTTCGTATATTTCCGTAATCTTCGCATCTCGGAGATAGCGTTCCGCGTTGAAGTCCTTGACGTAGCCATATCCGCCATGGACTTGAATTCCCTTCAAAGCGCACCACACCGCCGCCTCAGAGGCGTAAAGCGTGGCGTCCGCTGCCTGCCGCCCAGCCTGACGTCCTGCGTCGTTCCGACGCGCCGCGTGATGCGTCAGCAAGCGAGCAGCATCGACTCGCACGCTCATATCCGCCAGATGATTTTGAATGGATTGGTGTTCCGAGATCAGAGAACCGAAGGCTTTCCGCTCGCGCGAGTACTTCAATGCGTCTTCGAGCGCCGCGCGGCCAATGCCGGTCGCTTGTGCGGCGATCCCGATGCGCCCGCCGTCGAGCGTACTCATGGCTATTTTGAAGCCTTCGCCGGGTTTGCCAAGAAGCTGGTCATTCGAAACTCGAGCTTGCTCAAAGATGATGCTGGCCGTCGGTGAACCGCAAATGCCCAGCTTGTCCTCTTTTTTACCGATACTGACGCCGGGGGTGTTCTTCAGTTCAATAATGAAGGCGTTGATCCCCTTATGCCCGGCCTCCGCATTCTCCATCGTAAACAAAATGCACACGTCGGAGACCGGAGCATTGGTGATCCAGTTCTTCACGCCGTTGATGACCCAGCCGTCCCCGTCGCGTCGTGCCATACAGGTCTGACGCGCAGCGTCACTTCCGGTTCCCGGCTCGCTGAGTGCGAAACATCCGATCGCCGTTCCCGCACAGAGTGACGGGAGATAACGCTTCTTCTGCTCGACAGAACCGTACTTCTCGAGCGGCCAGAGGCAAAGCGAATTGTGGGCGCTGACGATCACGCTCGTCGAGGCGCACACCCGTGCGAGTTCCTCAACGATCAGTGCATAAGAAACGTTATCGAGGCCGCTCCCGCCGAACTCGTCGGACACCGTCACGCCGAGAAAACCGAGCTTCCCCAGTTCAGGGATCAGCTCTTGTGGGTAGTAGTGCTCGGCGTCAATCTTGCGCGCGAGCGGCTCGACCGACTGCTTGGCGAAGTCTCGCGCCGTCGCAAGGACGAGACGTTGTTCTTCCGAAAGATCTGACTCAATCGCCGAGGACATCTGTTATTTCCCTTCGAACTTGGGCTTCCGTTTCTCAGCGAACGCGGCGAGCCCTTCGGCGGCGTCTTTCGAATTGAATGAAACGAGAAACTGCTCGCGCTCGCTCTCGAGGCCGTACACCTTCCCGCCGCTTTCGCCGACTTCGATAGCGCGCTTTGCGCACGCGATGGCGATCGGCCCCCGAGACAGAAGCGTATCCGTCAATTCTTTGAGCTTCTCTTCGGCTCGATCGCTGGAGACGAAGAACTCCGCAATGCCGAGGCGGTAAGCTTCCTCTCCCGAGATCGTTTCTCCCGAGTAGATGAGGCGCTTTGCCGCTCCGACTCCAGCACGGCGCGTGAGTCGCTGCGTCCCGCCGAAACCAGGGATGATCCCGAGATTCACTTCCGCCTGTCCAAACTTCGCCCGTTCCGTAGCAATGATGAGGTCGCACGCCAACGCGAGTTCCATACCGCCGCCAATCGCGAATCCGTCGACCAGAGCGATGACGGGGAGCGGCAGCATCTCGATCTGCCGCATAATCCCCTGACCGTGTTCGATGAAGCGCTCAAGCTCGACGCCTGACGCATTCTGCATCAACTTGATATCCGCGCCGGCAACGAATGCTTTCCCTGCACCGCGGATGACGACGGCGCGAATGTTGGCATACATGCCCGTGTCCTGGCCGTGCCGAAAAGCGCGCTCAAGCCCTTCGAGGATGGTCTCCAACGAATCGAGTACCTCGCGATTGAGCGCGTTCAGCGCTTCCTCCCGACAGATCGTTACCTCGGCGATACCGTTGTTCGAAATAAATCGAACGGCGGAACTCTGTTGCATGACTCGGTTCTCAACCATGTTCTCGTCCTTTTCTGCGCGTCCCGTTATCCCGGAGGCCAATGTAAACCTCGACCACCGATCATATGGAGGTGCAACTGATACACGGTCTGTCCCCCGTCCTCGCCGCAATTCATCACGAGTCGATAGCCACTCTCAGACACGCCGTTCTCTTCAGCGAGATCCCGAGCAACGCGTACCATCTTACCGACAAGCGCGTCGTCCGCGGGAGTCAATGCGTTCGCTGTCGGGATCGTCTTCTTCGGTATGACGAGAAGGTGAATTGGCCCGGCGGGAGTGATGTCCCTGATCACGAAGAGGTCATCATCTTCGTAGAGGAACTTGGAGGAGATCTCCTTGCGCATGATCTTGTGGAAGATCGTGTCTTCGCTATCGTCGTCGCTCACTGGTTCTCCCCTGCTTTCGGCCCTCTTCTGGCCCCGTTTGCTGTAACCTCGCCGCGCTCACTCCACCCGCTCAAGCGTCAATATCCGAGAGACTTAGTATCAAAAGTTTGACGGAGTCAGAATATCGCTCGAAGCAGAGGCGAACAAGATAAACCACTTATGCACCAGACACTGCCGCCGGGGACGGGTTCTCCGTACGAGAATCTTGGTGCGGATCTTGTATCTCCTTTTGATGAACCGGGGTCATCAGATTCCTAAGCTCCCGGGATTCCTACAGCGGACAAGAGGTCTGTGAGCGAGAACCGTTCGGAAACATTGGGCAACGAGCAAAATCTACCGGTCCAGACTGCCTCTGCCAAAGAGCGGGGGGCAGAAAGTGCCGCTGCGTTTGAGCCGATTCCCGAACTCGAAGACTTCGGAACGGAGCTTGCGACACTCGTTCGCGCGTTTCGTGGAGAGAGCGCACCTGCGCTGAGCCCGAAACACCGCCATCCAATATCGCTCTCGAGACTCGAAATGCTCGAAGCCGAATTGGCAAACCAGTTGATCGTGCCCATCCCAGGCGAGAACACTCCCACACTCGCCCAAACTGCGGCATTTGAGACGAACCTTCTCCACTGGCGCGCCCGACGGCTCGGTGTGCTCGGCACCACGATTCACTTTCAGATAGATCTGACACGATACGTCGGCTACCTCGCTGGCGAACTCATTCAGCTGCAGCGGGAGATGAAGCTGTCGCCGGCGCACCTCCTCCGCGGGCACCTTTCTTCGAAGCGCCTCAGCTGGCGTGCCATCTTCCCATCGGAGGAGATCATCCGCGCAACGTTGCTCTACTTGGATCGCTTCGCGAGATACCTGTTGTCGGACGAAGAAGGCTCGGCTTCACGCTACAAACGAGGACTGGATCTCGTACTCAAAGTCGTGGGAGATGCGGCTGAAGAGGTCTCGCGCGAAACCGCGGGAGACGCGACACACGTGGTCCTTCCCGTCATCACGCGCGAATACCTCACTCGTTTGCGGACGAAAGCGGGCAAAAGCGCCATCTCTTCGAACGTTAGTACGCGATAGCGACGAGCGCGAGATAGGCGACGCTTACGAATCCATTCACTGTGAAGAACGCTCTGTTAATCCGCGAAAGATCTTGCGGGGAAACGAGTGTGTGTTGATACGCGAGAAGCGCGCCAATCGGCAGAAGTCCCACAAAATAAATCATTCCCAGCGCGGCACTCGTGCCAACGAGCGCGAAGCAGACGAATGAAATGACGTGCGCGACTCGCGCCAACGAAAGCGCTTTCGGGATCCCGACGCGCGCCGGAACGGAGTGGATGCCGATCGAGCGATCAAAGTCGGTATCCTGGCAGGAATAGAGCACGTCAAACCCCGCCACCCAGAACAGGACGCCGGCCATCAACAAAAGCGGCGTCGATGAAACGCTCGG
>JADYYL010000075.1 GCA_020853655.1 Deltaproteobacteria bacterium | reverse complement strand
CAACCCACCGATCGGTAAGCTCGGCGCGCTGCCCACGAGCGCCCACGGCTCGCCGAGCCAATCTTCACGAGCGCCGTCCAGCTTCGGGATTTCGATCAAGAGCCGCGCGAGGTTGAGACCTGACTTGAGCACGTAATCCGCCCGAACTCCGTCGCTGAATGCGCGAGAGTTCTGTTGGTCGAGACGCAGCTGTGAGCCAAGCTCAAAGATGATGACGGAGGAAATGGTGATGACGAAGACGGCGAGTAAAAGCGCAACCCCTCGTTCCGAACGATCCGCTGTAGGGAAGGGTGGGCGGGGATTCATATGGCGCTGATTCTTATTCGTCATCGAACGTGTGACTGGTCCAGTGAGCTCTGATCCTTTCACGCCGGAAGGGCTTTGTCTCGTGATCTTCGATGCCGGCGGTGGTTGAGCGTTGGAGAAGGCACGAAAATCCTCCCGCGCCGACGTTCTCGCCCTGACCGGGCAAGAAACGATACGCCGGAAAGTCTGAGAACTCAGATCGATACGGTGCCAGCCGGGGAGACTCCGTCGCAGTGAAGTCGGGAAAGCGTTCAAGGGCCCAGCGAATGACGTCCTCATTCTCTTCGGTGGAGAAGGTACACGTCATATAGGCGACATAACCGCCGGGTGACACGCAACGGAAGGCGTTGGCGAGGATACGCTTCTGACGTCCCGCGTTTCGCGAGATGACTAACGGATGAAAGCAGTTCTGCGCATCCACGCCACGTTGTGGAAGTGATTGTCCCGAGCACGGGGCATCGACGATGACGAGGTCGAACGCCGCGGCAAACTCACTCGCAAAGAACGATGAGTCAGAGCTCGTGACGACTGCGTTGTCGATGTGACACCGCTCAAGATTCACGGCGAGCTGTCGCAACCGTTTGCCGATCGTCTCGTTTGCCACCAGGGTTTTCGGTCGAAGAGCCCGGGAGGCGAAGATTGATTTCCCGCCGGGGCTCGCGCAGAGGTCGAGTATGATCGGTCGATCCAGTTGGGCGTCGAGCATGATCGACGCTTCGGCCACCGATGAGCAGTCCGCGCAGTAATACGCGCCGGCATCGTGGAGAGGATCCGCGCCAGCGCGATGCTCTCGCGCCACTGCTGCGGCGAGCTCGTCCGGCACGTGAGAAATCGACTGTGTTGGAAAGGGGAGTCGTTCGGGCCGCGCTCCGCACCAGATGATCGCGTGTGACGGAGTTTCGGCGGCGAGCGAAGAAAGGAATGCGCCTCTCCGCGTCGGGTCGGGAAAGAGCGAGTCGGCCAGCTTATCGCGGTAACGGGTCGACTGGGAGTTGGACTTCTTCTTTCCCACGTTTCGGTCGTCTCTTCGTGGCAACTTCAGGGAGAGGTCCAAGAGTTGGCTGCTCGTCGAGAGTCGACGAGCAGCCAAAGTTGAGCGCCTTGAGGAGACGCTCGCGAGAGGTTAGCCCTTCACATCAAGGAGCTGAACATCGAAGATCAGGGTCGCGTTCGGCGGAATCGCGCCTGGTGCGCCGCGTGAGCCGTAGCCGAGATCCGCGGGGATCGTCAGCGTGCGCTTCCCACCAACCTTCATGCCTTGGACGCCTTCGTCCCAGCCACGAATCACCTGACCTGCTCCGAGCGGAAAGCGGAATGGATCGCCGCGATCAACGGAGCTGTCGAACTTCTTTCCTTTCGTTCCCTTTTCTTCCAGCCATCCGGTGTAGTGCACCTCGACGACTTTGCCCTTCACGGCTTCTTGCCCAGATCCAACCGCTTCGTCTTGGTATTGAAGCCCCGACGGAGTGGTGACTTTCTTGGTGTCAGCCTCCACGCTTTCGGCATTACCGATCATGCCTGCCATACATACGCCCATGAGAATATTGAAGAGTTTCACAGTGACCTCCGTTTCTAAAAGTGAAACATTGACGTCATCGAAGGGGAATTCCTTCAACGCCGTCTTCTACCGTGAACAATAGAGCAGTTCAATTTTAGAAATTGAGCTTTGTCTGGAGCGCCTGGGAGGTGTGTCGCGATTTCGTCCCGATCCCTTGAGACCTCGATTCCTTATGACCCTGATTCCTTAAGATTCTGTCCCGTGAGAGAAGTGCCCTCGGAGACCAACTCTTTCGCTCATCTCGAACGGATAACGTATTCGGCCCTATGCAGCTGTCGATCCTCATCAAGACCTCTCTCGGATTAGAAAGCGTCACAAAGGCGGAGCTTCGTGATCTGGGCTACCGAGAGGTCCAGACGGCGGACGGCGAGATCCGAATCCTCGGCGGTGCTGAGGACGTCGTTCGTTTGAATCTCGCCCTTCGGACCGCAGAACGCGTTCTCATCGAGGTCGGAAGATTTGAAGCGAACGATTTCGATGCGCTTTTTGATCAGGCGGAAGCTCTCCCTTGGGGCGAGTATCTTCCGGAGACGGCGAAGCTCCTCGTCGACGGGGCAACCTCGCGCTCGGAGCTGAAGAGCGTCCGAACCGCTCAATCGATGATCAAGCGGGCGGTCGCGAATGTGCTTCAGAAGAAATATGGAGTGTCCCGCCTCACGGAGAGTGGTGCGGAATATGCCCTCGAGTTTTTCTTCCTCAAGAGCCAAGTGAGCTTGGCGCTGAACACCTCGGGCGACGGGCTGCATCGGCGCGGCTACCGCAAAGAAGCAGGGACGGCGCCGCTTCGCGAGACGCTCGCGGCCGCGCTCGTGATCCTCTCCGGTTGGGACGAGCAAGGAGAGTTCTCCGATCCGTTTTGCGGCTCGGGAACGATTCCAATTGAAGCGGCGCTCATGCAGCGACGCATCGCGCCCGGTTTGCACCGCTCGTTTGCGGCGGAGTCGTGGCCGATCATCCCGGAGAATTTTTGGCGCGAAATCCGAGCAGAGTTTGCCGCCGTCGTCCTCCCTGAGGGCGAGTGCTCCCTCGTCGGT
>JADYYL010000074.1 GCA_020853655.1 Deltaproteobacteria bacterium | reverse complement strand
GGATATGCGACACGCGCGAAACGGATGCTCGATTGGTTGGTGAGTATTCAGCTTCCCGACGGTGGGTTTGAAGGCGGGATGATCGATCAGGCGCCGAAGGTCCCGGTGACATTTAACACCGGACAGATTCTGATCGGGCTCGCCGCTGGCGCTGAGCGACTGGGAAGTCCGTATGATGCCGCGATGCACAAAGCGGCGATGTGGCTTTTGGGGACGATGGATGATGATGGAGCGTGGCGGAAGTTCCCCACGCCCTTTGCCGCGAATGGAGAGAAGGCCTACGAGACGCATGTTGCGTGGGGTTTGCTGGAAGCCGCTCGGGTCTCGAAGAACGAGGCATACCTGGAAGGCGCGATGCGGAACATCCGCTGGGCCTTAACGAAACAGCTTGAGAATGGCTGGGTGATGGATTGTTGCCTGACGGAGCCGAATGCTCCGCTGACGCATACGCTTGGGTATTATTTGCGTGGACTCGTTGAGGCGTATCGCGCGACGAAGGATGCGGAAGTACTGGAGGCGGCGCTGCGCACTGCGCATGGACTCCACGGGGCGTTGCAAGAGGATGGCTATCTCCCGGGGCGGCTTGATTGGAACTTTCATCCAACGGTCGACTGGTCGTGCCTGACTGGCACGGCACAGATCGCGCACTCGTGGATCCTCCTTGCTGAAGCGACTGAGGAGTGGGGATTGTACCGGAGCGCAGAAGTAGCGCTTGGGTATGTCGCTCGCCGAGTGTCGAGAGATGGGGAAGCGGATGTGCGTGGTGCGGTGAAGGGATCGTACCCGGTGGATGGTGGATACTGCACCCTTCAGTATCCGAACTGGGCGACGAAGTTCTTCATTGATGCAGCGCTCGAGTTTGAAGCTGCTGGGCTTCGGAATCGATCGAAGCAAGGACGGGCTGCAGCGAATGGCGCTGTGAGGAATGAGGCTGAACTGCGCGCGATGGCGAATGAGCAATAGGGGCGAGCACTAGAGGCGAGTACAGAACGATTACAAAAGAAAACGGGACGTGCCGAGAACTCCAGAGAGGGTCTCGCGACGTCCCGCATCAAGTAGAGCGACGAGCGCGCTTACTTCCGAACCGGATTTGGTCCGCTACCACCGAAGAATGCTCTCATCAGAATCCCTCCAAGAAAGAGTTCCGGCTCGATACTAGGCTAAGTTGATCGGCGAAGGGAATGAAAATTCTCGGACGGCGGAGATCTGTACGGTTCTTTACGGAGGCCGAGATCACGGGGGTTTGCTCTGGAGAACTGGCGCAAGGTTCTGTGGAGACGGTGAAACTGCCTCCGTTTACTCTTTTCGAGCAATATCGCTGTTCCGGCGGAACGCTTTCTTAACTCTTTCGATAATCCATTTGAGTTCTGCCTGCGGTAGACGCGCACGCTGACGCGTTGCACTCGGGATTGGCAAACGGCAGCCCAAAAACTCGATTGACATTCCATAACCCACGGGTTATAACACATAAGGCAAGATGAAAGTCGTTCATTGGACGACCTCGCGAGGCGAGGACGTGATCGCGGAGTTCCTTCAAGAGCTTTCAATCGAAGTGCGTGAGGATTACTTCGACTTAGTTTCGATATTGAAGTCTGGCAAGTTTCCGGAATACCCGAAGAACAAGTTGCTAACGTCAATAGCGCCAGGTCTTGGTGAACTTCGCCTCAGAGACGCGACAGGTATCTATCGGTTCTTCTATTTTCTAAAGCGGGGCGAGGCAGTTTACGTCCTTCACGCGATGCAAAAGAAGACGCAGAAGATTACGGAGCGAGACAGAGAATTAATCCTTCAGCGAATGAGGAAGGTGTGAATGTGTCCCTTCAAGGAAATCGACGCGAAGGAATTGGCCAAGTCGCTCGGTGTAGACTTCCTCCAAGTCCGCACAAAGCACGCGCTGATCGATCAGATCATCGAGGCTCGAACAGCACAAGGAATGACCCAAGAAGATCTCGCGGATCTCGTCGGGGTCTCACAGGCATACGTCAGCCGGGTAGAGAGTAAGACTCAGACTCGAAAGGTCACGATCGATAGATTGCTGAGCATTCTTTCGCGACTGGGTTACGATTACGAAATTCGCACCGAGAAAAGACCCTCCAGAAAGAAAGAGTCCAGCGAGAATCGGACGCGGTAGAGCGTTCCTTCCCTCCCCTCGGTAATAAGAGCCAGTGCGTCACTGAGCTTTGATCGCCGACTCAAGCGTCTCCGAAAGCTTCCGGGCGAGAGCTCCCCGGGAGAAGTCGGAGATAAACGCCGGGTCTACCGCGGGGCGAAACTGCGAACGAGCATCAAAGGCGGCGGAGACGGCGCGTTTGAGCGCCTCTCGATCGGGGGTGTCGACGATCCAGTGGTGCTGGGCATATTTCCGGATCAGATCGGCGTTATCGCCTGGTGGCACTTCGGCGAGGATCGGAAGTCCGGTGGAGAGATACTCGTAGGTCTTCGCGGCGACGGCGATGTAACGCGTCACGCCGGGTTCGAAGCCCTGCTTGAGGTAGAGCACACTCGCGTTCTTCATCAGCTCGAGCGCTTCGGCTTGAGAAACAGAGGGGATGCGACGGATGCGAACGCGAGACTCGAACTCTTCGTAGTCAGGGAGAGCGCCGCCGACTTGGACAAACTCGATGTCCGGGTTGTTGAGCTCGGCGAGCGCTTCGAGGAGCAGGCGTGGGCTTCTCGTGCCGTAGAAAGATCCGACGTGGACGATCGTGAACGGAGTGGTGATTGAGGTTGATGCGGGGTTGATCGTGTCGTAGCCGTTCGGGATGCAGAGGAATTTGGAGCGGTGCTCGGGGTAGGCACTTTCGTAGAGATCGAGCGCGCCGGGGGAATTGAGGATCAATCGATCGCAGCCGTTGACGACACGTTGCTCCATCCGTCGGATGATGCGGGAGCGAAATGGCGTGTCGGTGATGTGTGGATTCAGGCTCCACGCATCTCGGAAGTCGACGACGAGCGGCTTCTTTGAAAACGACTTTGCTTTGAGTGCCGTGAGAGCGGGGCTATACGGCGAACAAGAGACATAGACGACGTCCGCTTTCGCTGCGGCTTTGAGGATCGGAACGAGAGTGACCCAGGTGACTTGCGTGTCTGGGAGTGCGAGGACTTCTCGGAAGTAGTTGCGCTTGAGTGTGCGTCCGAAGATCCGGGCGATGCGGGAGGTAACGCCGTGGAGGAAATCGGTGATGCGGCTGAGGTTCCACTCTGTCGAACGAACGACGTTGACCCCTTGAGGAACGACCCCTCCCCTACCCGGCGTCCATGGATCCTTACAGTCGCGGACTGAGAGGACGGTAACGTCCCAGCCGAGATTTGAGAGTTCTCGGGAGAAGCCAATGCTGCGATTTGCGCCGACCGCCTGGATAGGCGGGTAGTAGTAGCAAATCATGAGGACGCGGCGTTTGGAGTTTTGAGGGGGCATGGAAAGGAAGTGGTGAGTTCGTTCCGGAGGTGGATAATATGGGGCTCCTCAGCGGAATAATCAATGTGAAGAGTTCGCGAACCATGTCAGCAGCCACGGAGAGTCTTTTATGCAGTTTTTGATCCTTGCATACGATCACGAAGACCCTCAGGCGCTGGAACGGCGGATGGCGGCACGGCCAGCGCATGTGGCGTTGGGGGATCAGCTCCGGGCGGAGGGGAAGCTCTTGATGGGCGTGGCGATCCTGAACGAAGAGGATCAGATGATCGGGTCGATGATCGTTGCGGACTTTCCGTCACCAGAGGAGTTGGACGCGTGGCTGAATGTGGAGCCCTACGTCACGGAGAATGTGTGGGACTCGATTGAGATCGCGCCGTGTCAGGTGGGGCAGAGTTTCTTGCCGAAGTGATCAGGGACGCTGATCAGGCGTAGCTCCAATAGGTGCGGATGATGCTGCCCGCGCGCGGAGAGTAAAGCTCCCAACGAACTTCACCGTCCTTTTCGATAAATTCTACAGCTGAAGTTGTACTGCTGCTCGCCGTTGGGCGATCGGTGGCGCTTTGGCGTGTGACGAAGACGGAGCTGAGCGCCAAGGAGGGATCGATCCGGAGGCAGAAGGTTTGGTGGACAACGCCGGGGTAGATCCGAACGAAATAGAATTGGCGATCCTTGAACATGCCGGAGATGGAGTACTCGAGCCTATACCTGCGGGTCTCGCGGGGTTGGATTGGCGTGGCAAACTGCAGGGCGAACTCCTTGACGTGAGGCTCGAACGTCGTCGGGAGACACGGAACAGGTTGATCGCCGGAGTAGGCGCGAAGTCCAACGCCGTCGATGGGACTCTCAGACCAGATCGTCTCACGGCGCTCGAGAATCGGCGCGTTAGTGAGATTGGCATAAAGGCTGTGGATGATGACTTTCGCGTCGCCGTGGCGGTTGAGGACGACGACTTCGATCTCTTTTTTGAGGGTGAAGAGCTCTTTGGAGACCACATCGCCGAGGGTTTCGCTGATCACATCGAGGGTCGAAGCGAGAACTTTTGGATCGTT
>JADYYL010000073.1 GCA_020853655.1 Deltaproteobacteria bacterium | reverse complement strand
TCGACACCGAAACGTCACCGTCGCCAGGAGCCACTCTCCTCGAAGTGTCCCTTGTCTGCGGCCTATTCATGATGCTCATCTTCGTGTTTCTCGACTTCGGTCGGTACATGGCGACGCGAGCCATCCTCATGAAGGCCGTTCAGAACACTTTGAACTACGCCCAAAAAGTTTCTCATTTCGAAGTCGAGGTTCGGGGCGTCGCAACAACCGACATTCGTTATCAACGGTTTGTCGCTTCTCGACAGGCGATCTCGAACTACGCGCAGCAGTTTCCTCAATCCACCTTTGTTGGGGACATCCTCGATGAGTTCAAAGTGTACGATGAGCTCGGCGCAGGCCCAGCGTTAGTACCCGCTCAAGGAGTTCCAGGGTTTCGGGCGTTGGTGCTCCGGCCCGGAGAGCGCGGTCGACAGCTCAATCGTGGGGGACACGATATCCAACATCCGACGCTGTGCAGCGCCGCGGGAACCTGTCCAGCAGGAACACCTCGCATCCGGAACACGGATGCCTGGCCGCAACTCATTCGCGATCATCCGCTCTATATCGAAATGAGCGCTCAAATCGATCCGATTATACCTCTCTGGCCATCTGGATTGATTGTGCGGTCAACCGCGCTTGGCTTTCGAGAGACGGCGAATCAGACGGAGATTCCGCCTCCGTTGGGAACGTCGAATCCGGTTCCCACAATCCCACCACCACCGACACCACAGCCGACTCCGCAACCAACACCCCAGCCCACTCCATTGCCCACAGGAGCCCCCACACCGGCGCCGACACCGTGGGTCGGTCCGACTCCCGATCCTACCGCATCGCCGACACCGTGGGTCGGGCCAACTCCCGATCCTACTGCGTCACCGACACCTTGGGTTGGGCCGACACCTGATCCAACGCCCCCCCCGACGCCGGATCCAACTCCGGTGCCGACTCCGGATCCAACTCCAGTGCCGACTCCGGATCCGGGGCCAACGCCCGATCCTTGCGTCCGAAACGTGAAAATTGTGCCGGCCCAGTGCACCCTCGGCGGCTGTTGCGTTTACGGTGACTGCTGTGTGGAAGACGCTGGCCAATATGGCGACTATTGTTGCCCACCAGGGCATCATCCGGAGTGTGCGACGATCAGCCAGATATGTGGCGAGATCTGCCCCTGCACACCGTATCTGTCCTGTGGGTGCTACGCGAACTGAGACGCGTCGCAGAACGGTGTGCGCCCCCGCGCTACTTGCTCTTCCTTCAGCGAAGCGCTTCGTCGCATTCTCACGCGTTCTGCGCCAAGCCTCTCGGCATCACTCGCGCAACGATTGCACGGCTCATCGACGATTCCCCTCACCTCCCGGCTTCCGAATCCGGTCTCCCCGTGTAACGGCTTCATCGAGGATGGCCGCACGATTCGGCAGAACTGCCCGCAAGGCATCATTCCCATGCGGACGCTTGTCTAAGCGGGCGAGGTCGCGCTCATAGCCAGACGCATTTGATTCGTAGCATACTGCCCGGAGTCTGCATTTCAATGAGGCGGCATGTTGCACAAGCTCATCTCTCGTCTCACCATCCTTCATTTTGTCGCATCCACGGCGGTTGCTGAAGCTCCGATAAAGATCGGTTGGATCGGGCCGCTGAGCGGCAACTCTGCCGTATTAGGAATCGATAGCGTTCCGGCGGCCCAGCTTGCGATCGAAGAGATCAACGCTCGTGGCGGCATCGGTGGACGGATGATCGATCTCCTCGTCGAGGACGATCAACACGAACCGACAAAGTCGGTCTTGGCGTTCAAAAAGGTCGTCAGCGAAGGTGCTGTCGCTGTGTTGATGGTCACTTACGGCGGGTTCATGGCAGTCACGAGCTCGAAGAATGAACTGCCTGCGGTGGTGATCAACCCTCTCGATTGTAACGAGGATATTGCGGCGCTGGGTGACCGAGTCTTCTGTGTGGCAACCCTCACAGAGAGCATCAGCGACATCATCGCCAAGCACATCATTCGAGAGAAGCGAATGCCAGTGTCCGTGGTGTATGACGAGCACCATCCGTTCATGTTGAAGGTCGCCGAAGGACTGAAAGCCCACATCGGCACCAAGAATGTTCTTGCCGAGGGTATCGACCAGAACTCATTCCACGACTATCGATCGCTCATTCAACGTATCAAGGGAAAGAACGTTCACGCCGTCGTATTTCTGGGGCACGATCCCATGGCTCAAGGAATGAGAGTCGCACGAGAGATGGGAATCCCCGTCCCCTTCTACACCGTTGGCACGATCACGAGTCCTGGCTTTCAGAAGCTCGCGGGCAAATCCGCAGACGGAGCGCTCGTCGCATTCTGGGAAGCACCCAGTTCCGGCGAGCTGGATAGCTTCATGAAGCGCTTCTCGACGAAAGTCGGACGCTTACCGATCCTACAACTGGCGTCCATTCCATCCTATGACGCGATGAAGATCCTTCTCGCCACGCTGTCTGAACTTGGCGGCGAGAAGAAGCCAATTGACGTTTCGTCGGTTGCTGCGTCACTTCGTGGGGTGGAGCAACATCACGGACTGTCGGGCAATATCACCATTGACGAAGATGGAGTGACGCGTTCGATTCGGGAGGAGATATTCGAGTTCCGCGACGGCGCGTTACGGAAGCTGAAGAACTGAACGCTGACGCAACGTTGTCACGAACTCGACGACGCTCGAAGGCACCAATGATGTCGTGTCCTCTCCTGACGTCGCGCAACTATCCGCCGAGCACAGCCGTCCACTTCAGAATTCAGCTGTCGCGCGTATTTACGCAAACCCTTGCACCGAACTATGAGAAGCTTATGCGCATCCGTCATTCATGTGTTCTGCTGCTTTCGCTCTTTCCCGTATCGAACGCAGTTGCTGAGAATCTGTATCGCATTGGCGCTGTTCTTCCCCTCACGGGCGATTCTGCACTTGGCGGTCAGGCGTGCAGAAACGGCCTTGAACTTGCGGTTCACGATCTGACAAAGGCAGGAGCGAGTCCCATCGCACTTGAAGTAGAGGACAACGCAGGATCGGCTCCACAAACAGTCACCGCCTATCAGAAACTTCACGCGACGTCGGGACTCGACGCCGTTGTTGTCTGGGAAGATGCCGCTGCACTCGCACTTGCTCCGATGACCGAGCGACAGGGACAGGTGCTTGTCGCCACATCTGGCGATCGCGCCATTGTCGCCGGTCGAAAACACGCGTTCCTCTATTGGCTGGGGCTCGATACTGAGGTGGAACGAATCGTCGCGGAGAGCAAGCGACGTGGATACAAGCGGCTTGCCAGAGTGATTACTCAGCATCCCGGCCCGGTCTTCATGCGCGCGGAGCTCGATCGGCTCGGCTCCTCGCAATTTACGATCGCATTCGACGAGGAAGTACCTGCCGATGCCCGCGACTTCCGTCCCATCCTCCTGAAACTTAAACAGCGAGAACAAGTGGATGCGATCGTATCGTTTGTCTGGTTCGGGCAGATCGGGCTGTTCGCAAAGCAAGCACGCGCGCTCGGGATCACCGCGCCGATCATTGGCACAGATGCATTTGAGGATGAGAATGAGTTGAAATCTGCCGACGGCGCCTTGGAGGGAGCCTGGTTTCCGCAGATTGCGGATCCACTTCCGGAGTTCAAGCAGAAATACGAAGCGGCATTCCCCGGCGCATCGATCTACTCCGCAGGCAATTGCCACGACATCGTCATGTTGATCGCGGAGGCGCTCACACGCGGCGAGAATGTTTCAGATTTTTTGAACACGGTGAAGGATTTTCCCGGTGCGCTTGGCCCAGTGTCAGCAAGTGGAGACCACCGCTTTGTCTTCCCCTCGATCATTCGCGAAGTCAGATCGGGAAAGTTTGTGACTGCCGGACAGGACGAGATCGTCGCTTCGGAGCGGCCGGCAGTCGCGGCGACTGTCGATATTCGCGCACTTCCTCAGAGCGGCGGAGAAGGACGTTAGTCGACAGCGCCCTACGGAGAATCGGTGGGAAGAAAGAACGGCGAAGGACCGCTGCGCCCCCCCCCCCGATCTTTCCTCAGATCGAGAGGATTTCATTGAGCCGTGCATGCTCGCGGCAACGCGAGAGGACTCTGCGCAAAGCGCACGCAGAAGCTGACTTAAATTTAATCCGCTTAACGCTGCGCTGCTTCTCCGAGGAAAGGTCGGGAAGATCGGATCGGAACGAACGCCTCTCGCGGCACCGTTCAGCCTTCCGCCTGCTCCTCTCCTCCTCCCGAACCTGTCTCGACCGGGCAGGTGAAGCTCTTTATCGGCAGCTTCGTCGCCGCACTAGCAGCGGCAGCACCAAGCGAGTCGAGCTTCATCAGTTTCGACTGCAGCGTCGAGTTTCCTTTCAAGGAAATACTGATCACCTTTGCCGCCTGCTTCTTCACCTTCGTCAGGGCGGATGCGTAACGCTTTGCGGTCGTCTTGTAACTCGCGCTCGTGCACGTCGTTGGCGCCGAGCAGCTCAGCTGAAGAACCGGCACCGTAGCGCTGATGTCGATGAGGTTCTTGTGATAGTTCGACAATGTGCGTGTCGCATTGCGGAGCGCCGTCTTCGCTTTGCTCTTCGCGTAGGCTTTCTTTGCGATGCCGAGCGCATTCGTCACGAGCTTCTTTGCTTTTGCATCCGCACCCGCAATAAGCGACGAGCGATCTGTTGACGTGCAGTTCAGCCCAGCGATGTCCCGCTGAAAGGCGAGGACCGGAGGAGCCACGACGCCAGGTGTCACCGTGAGCGTACTCGACGCAAACGTCAGATCACTTCGACGAAAGGTCAGCGTGTAGTCCCCGTCGGCGACATTCGTGAACGTGAATCTGCCTGTGCTGTCTGTTCGGGTGCTCTGCGTCAACGGGTTGTTGTTGATCCCGTCGTCCGATCCGTCACTCGTGTTCGGCGTAAGATAGACCACGATGTTCCCAGCACTTGCACTCGCGGTGACTCCGTTTGTGGAGGTGCCGCCCGCGCTATCGTCATCTGCAACATCGACGGTGCCCGAGATAGTGCCGGTTGGTGGAGCTGTCGGTGGAGTCGGATAGACGGGCTCAATCGGACCTTCGACTGCTGCTTTCAGTTCCTCATTCGCCCCGAGGGCGAGGAACTTCGAACGGAACGGGTCGGCAATGTGCGGAATGATCAGATCAATTCCGTTATCGTTCCCGTAGTAGATGGCATATGGCGTATCAAAAACCTCGGGGTTGAGATGCTGCGCACCCATTATTCCACGTTGGACAAACGTCGAGTCGGGGTCCAGCGGGGTGATTCCGAGCACGGAACCGTTTGCATCGAATGTACGAATAAGAAACCAGTTCGACGCCATCACGGCGAGTCTGTTTCCACCATACGCCGCTTGGCCATGATAGGTGTTTGCGCCGGCGACCACGGTGCGCACATTGTGACTGCCCGTCTTCTCAAGCAGCGCCGTATATCCGTTCGGCGTGGCTGCGGTGTTCGTGTAGATGTAAGTGAGATGCGTGGAAGATAAGTCACTGAGCGATCCATCGACAAAGACATGCAACACACTGCTCAGCGTGCGGAGCACCTCTTGCCGAGTGGCATCATCGAGATTGATGGCCGTTACCGTCCGAGCGGTGTTGTTAGTCGCATAGAGGACGTTATTCGTATCGTCCGCAACAAGTCCGTTCACAACGCCGTTCACGGTCAGAAACGTTTCGATCGCGTTACCATCCGGGTCTGAACGCTTAATGAGAGTCTCTGTCGGTCCCGTGTTATCTGCCCAGTAGAGCGTTCCGCGCTTTGCTGAGTACGCCATCGCTCGGATCGAAGTGATCTTCGTCGAGTCGACGACTGGCACGGTCTGCTTTCGCGTGTCGGCGTAGAATATCCTGGAAGTGTTGGCCACCGTGTTCTTCACGCCAAAGTACATTCGCGTCAACGACGGTCGGATAGGTTCAGCCGGCTCTACCGTCGTGAAATTCGAGACCATGTCGTAGCCATGGACATCGCCAACCGTCGCAAGCGCCGTACCGTCGCGACGCATCTTGCGCAGACCGATGCCGGCCGACTCGCCAACAAACTCGATGAAGCCGGATTTCGCGTTGTAATCGATCCCCTCCGCCCCAGCGGCGTTTGCTCCCGAGGCGAGCGTCTCTACGTTGGAACCATTGAGATCGGCCCGCTTCACTGTGGCGTCGTCCCAGTTCGCCCAGTACAACTTTCCGCCCTCGACGACGACGTGAGTTATGTGCTGGAAACCATCGACGAGAATGTTCGTTTGTCCGGTGCCATCGAGCGCAATGCGATCGATCCCCCCGATGCCGGCAATGTAGATAAAGCTGTTCTGCTTATCGAAGTAGAGTCCGTTCGGAAACGAGACACCAAAGACAAGCGTGGAAGCATTCGACCCGTCGAGGTCGGCGCTTCGGATTGTCGCGTTGTTATATTCCGTCCAGACGATCCGATTGCTCGTCGAATCGATGACGATGTCGCCAATCGCATCTCCCACCGGAGGAACAAGCGTGACGACGTTTGTTCCGTCGCGGTCGGCTCGCTTGATGGCATTATCGGAGCTCGAAAAATAGATCTTCTGACTCGCCGCGTCGTAGGTCACCGCTTTCCCAGCGCTTCCGAGGAAAGTTGTCGCCGTCCCCGTAGAGGAGACGAGCGAAATCTCGCTACCGGTAGCAATAAGCGTATCGCCAGAGCACGGTGTTGCTGTCACGAGACACGCAACGAGGGCGATCGCGAAGAATGGGACACATCGAAACGTAGTGGTTGTCATGACAACTTCTATCGGTCGATGGCTGGAGCTACTTGATCGCTTCGTTGAAGAACGGACGAAAGGATGACATCGGTCCGGGAGAACGCTGATATAGGAGCCACCGCAGCAAAACCGTCGATCGAGAGTGGCATTCAACTCTCTTCCAGTCGCCTTCGCAGTTTCTCAGAGATTCCGCGCACTCTGTCATTGAAATCCCTTCGCCCAACAGCCGATTTACTTCCCGAGCACAAACTCCCGCACGTTATACAGTTGCTTCATCGCTCCAAACTCGCTCCGAACTTCTGAGAAAAGGAGCGGGTGGCGAAACACCCACATCCTTCCGAGCGGTCAGTCAGCACAATTCGCCGCCACTACTCCCACCGAGTAGTTTTCCTCTCTCACTCATTAAACTGCAGTATGCCGTTACCAACGATTGAACATCTGATCTCGCCGGCATATAAACGAAGTCAACCGGAACCGATCTCCTACTTGTCCTGAAACGAAGCGGTGGTTTTATGTCTCGATTGTCTGCACGTTCTCTATTTCTTTTGACGCTTCTCGCTGCCAGCAGCCCACTTCTGAGCGCGCGCTGTTCAGCGGAACAAGCAACCCGTCTTCCAATGTCGATAGCGCCCAAAGTGCAGGAGATGACCGCTGGTTTGCCAGGGGCGGTTGCTTTCACTGCACGCGGGCTTCCGTCGAACGCGCGACTGCGGATTACCGGGGCCATTCCACAAGGGTTCGATTTTACACTCAACGGCGCGCGGGGAGTTACGATTGAAGGGGTCACAGGTCTACCGCAGTCATGCACGCTGTACTTCGATGGCGTACAGGGAGACAAATTTGCGAAACAGGTGAAACGGAAGCTGAACGTGAACCCACCGGCGGGCACATCGGCGTATAGTGCGACGGTTCAAGTTATTGGGGAGACGGCAACGTACTATCTTCTTGAGATCACCGCGGTGAACAACGGCGGGCTTCCCCTCACCTCCGCAGTCGTGCACACCTTCGTCTCAGGTGCGGCAGGAGGTATCTACGCCAATGACATAGTGACGCTTCCTGAGGTGCCTATCGGATCGCAGGCCGTAGCAACCCTTTGGTACAAAAAGGGGAAAGGACTTGTCGAACCATCGCTTCTTCTTCGGGGCACTGCGCCAGCCGGAGCCGCCGTTGCCAAACGTAGCACTGGAATTACGGCAAATTTCACTTCCGTCTGCACCTTTGAACAACTGACAATCGACAGAATCACGTTGACGCCATTGTCGTAAGGGTTTCGCCGGGCCTTTCTCCCTCGATTCCTGCAGCTTGTGGTCTCGGAGCTACCTTCTCAACTTATCGTGTTGTAAAACAAAGTACTGCCGCCCCGCTTCACACATTCATGGAGCCCATATGAACCGTCTTCTGTCTTTCATTCGACCGACGTTTCTTGGTGTCGCTGTTGTTGGAGTAAATGCAACCCTTCCCCAATACTCTCTCGCGGCCGACTCCTCTGTCAGCGCCCCGCTCTGCGAGCTCTTGAAGACGATCAGCCCGCAGGTGAAGTCATACGACCCGGCAGGTGCTCGCGCGCAGCTCGTGATTGCAATCACCGAGAAGTTCGACGAAGACACTGACACGCTGACGAAAGCCTGGAATGAGATCGACTTGGCAACGAAGAGCCAGTGTCCGAAGGAGCGCGAGGAATTGCTCAAGATCGTAAAGACAGAGACGTTGAAGGACGCGCTGCAGTAGCGCCATCTTACTTCCCTTTCCTCATTCTCTCTGCGCGATCTGTCGAAGCAATCTCCTCGCCCAACGGCTGATTTACTTCCCCAGGACGAACTCCCGCACGTTGTACGGTTGCTTCATCTCTCCCTCCGTCGAGAGACCGAAGCTCATCAGCTCGCCAAAGATCTCCGTTGGCACGAACTCGAATTTCTTTCCGGACTTATGCGACACCAAGAGGTGTTGTGGCGGGTGTGCCGCAGACGAATGATCGGCGAATAGTAGTAGATAAACTCCGTTGAGTTGAACATCTGACCGAGTGTGAACATCGCTCCCTGCCGTGATTGGGCTCTGCGTTTTACGCTGTATTCCTCCAACACTATCGGCGTACATGGCGCGCCGTTTCGCCGAAGGGTGCTGGCGTAGAGCCGCGAAAGCACACCTCAAACGTGGATATGAAGAACGCAGAGATTTGTTGCGAGGTTCGCTCCGAACCGCTGAGGGAAAGGGCCGGGGGCGGCCACCTATCGAGGCGGCGCCACGACAACCGAGAGCGTCTCTTTTGTGGTCCCTCTCGGATGCTTCACTGAGAACCGGAGAACATAAGATCCTGCTTTCTTAAACTGGATCGTGATCGGAATCTTGACCCGCGACTTCATGCGCAGATCTTTCTTCCCTCCGGAGATCGTTGCTCCCTTGCCCGAGGTCCGCAAAGAGATCCGACTCAGAGCAGGGAGCGACACATTCTCTATTTGGAGGGAGATCGCCTTTGTGACGGAGAGTGCGCCGCCGACCCGCTTCAGCCGAAGCTTCAACGGAGCGCGTGGTAGCTTGATGCGAATTGGCTCGTCCGGCGTCGGTGTCGGGGGTCCACCTGGCCCAAAGGGATCGCCTGGCGGAGTCGGATCGATTCCCGCGGGGTCGACCTGGAACGTAACGCTCTGGCGTGCGATGTTCCCCGTCGTGTCAGCGATCTGAATAGAGACGACTCCACGGGCGAGATTGGTGATCGGTGTCGTAAGATTCAACCCCCATCTCCCCTCGCCGGTCGATCCGAAGTCCTGCGCGAGGTTCACTCCGGGGGCCTTGCCGTTCACAGGGAAATCCGCCGTCACCACGAGAGAGTTCGTGTCTAACCCAGAGTAGTAGTCGTGCGCGACGAACTGAAGCGTGTTCAACGAACTTATCCGACGAGCGGGCGGCCACGAAACGTGAAGCGTCGGGCGTAGCTCGTCAACGAACCAGTTCGCCTGCGGCTCTGATCCGTTAGGTCGATTGCTCGGCATACCGAGATCCACCCAGCGAGCAATCATCATCTTTTCGTCTTCGGAGAGCGCTTGGTATCCGGAACCGGGCGGCGGCATGATCGTCCCCGTATAGTCGATATCCGCCAAATCTGGGTCGGCACCAGGCGGGAGAGTGGAAGCGTCTCCAAGAACACTCTCCGTCGGGTGATCAGAATTCAGCCAACCATCAAGTCGCCGACCGAAGATCTTCCAGATCAGGAGACTTCGCCGTGCTTGAAACATCCGTACCCATCGAGACGCATTCGTCTGGCGCCAGACGCGGGCAGGGATCACCGGCTTATAGCCGCAATTCGCGCTCTGATCCCGGGCGAGACAGTTGTATGCGCGGTCCCAACCGTTTTCGGGTGTTGCGCTGAGATCGAGACTTCCAGCGGGAGTCGCGCCGGAGTGGCATCCCGCGCATGATCGCTGGAAGATCGGTTTGATGTCGCGTTGATATTCGACATCCATGTGGGTTTTTCGCGCCGCTCCCGTGTAGACGGAGACACTCGGATCACCCGCACTGTTCTTCGAAAGGAGCGACAGGTAGTTCACAACGTCGGGCACCTGATATCCAGGTTGTCCCGCCGCGGTTAGCGCAAAATCTGTCGGCCGGTTCGCATGGGCGTGACACCCTCCGCAGTCGTGCCGGTCTTCGCCCGGACGAACTTGATGCCAGGTCTGGCTCATATTGAGCGCAAGCCCGTCTCGGTCAAGCGTTTGAAACGTAAACGGAACATCCGCTGGAATACGGGCG
>JADYYL010000072.1 GCA_020853655.1 Deltaproteobacteria bacterium | reverse complement strand
TCATCCGCGGTAAATCGAGTCGAGTTGTCAGGACACAACTCGAACCGGAACTGAATGCCCTTCGCAAAGTTTGCGAGGGCGTCATCGTCCGCCGTATCGACGTTTGCTCGAACCGCCAAAACTCCGATCGCTCGAAAAAGCGCACCAGAATTCAGGTGAATGAAGCGCAGTGTCTTAGCAACATTGCGGGCAACTGTCGACTTACCGGAGGACGACGGACCGTCGATTGTAACGACCGAAATCGTCCCCTGGGGGGTCGAACTCGCCGAGAATTCCGACATATTTCTACTCGGCTATAACAGAGATCTCGACGAGCACCGATTTTGGCAGCTCGCGAACCGCGACAGTCTGACGCGCCGGCGGCGCATCGGGGCTCACATATCGGGAGTAGATCTCGTTGACGACCTTGTAGTTCGCCATGTCCGAGAGAAAGATCGTCGTCATGAGCACCGAGCCCCAGCTCGAGCCCGCACCTTCAAGGACCGCCTTCAGCGACTCCATGACCCGCTCCGTCTGCGCCTCGATTCCGCCTTCAACGAGGGCATTGGTGCTGGGATCCAAAGCGATCTGGCCGGAGCAGAAAAGGAGCCCGGCACCTCTGGTCGCAATCGAGTATGGCCCCACCGGTGCGGGAGCTCCTTTGATTTCCTTGATGATCTCCATAACATTTCTCCGCGATGTGGATCGCTCGAGGGTTTCCGACTGCTGCTGATGGCCAGGAATTCGGCCGCCCGTTGGGAGGGAGCAGATTCACATCAAAACGGATTAAGAATTGCTCCGAGACCCCGACGCGTACGCGCGAGTCAATATCACCGATCGGTTCCGACAGTCACATTGGCGCGGTCGAGGCCGAGCGTTTCCGCGCGGGTGCGGGCTGAGAAAATCTGGCCAGTCGAGATGAAGAATCGAGGCTCGAAGCGCTGATCTTCGTCCGGGTCAGGACCATTGCGCAGCGGGACCGCGAAATCGATGCGCAACATCCCGCCGCCCTGAGAACGCGGGAACCCGATGCGAAGTCCGACGCCGACATCCGTGTAAAATCCGTTGGCAAAGATCCTTCCGAATTCGTCGCGGGTCGTCCCTCCTCCATCGAAGAAAACGACGCCTCCCAGATTCACCAGTTGGAACAGATCTTCCACGAGGTGAATGCGGTCTTCAATGTTGAGGACGAGTCGGCGCGAGCCGCTGAAGGTTCGATCTTCATATCCGCGCAGCCCATTCTCCGCGCCGAGCAGCAGCTCTCGGTCCTTGTCGAAATCGGCGCCGTAATCGACATACAAATTCGACGCGAGCGTATGCACGCCAACATTCAAACCGAGTAACGTTCGTGGGCCTAAGACGTTGAAGTACTTCGCCTCACTTCGGACAAAGTTATTGTCGAAACCAAAGTTGTCCGCTCGTGTCGACGCACCGACCTCAAATCGAGCGAACTCCTGCTCGCCGAGTCGATAGCCCCACCGATGATTGAGGCTCAAAAGCCCAGTGTCGTTCTGCGACCCGAGTGCGTGGGAGGCAAACTGCAATCGAATCGAAAACTCGTTGCCGAGGTTGTAGTCCTCGACGCGTTCGAACCGATCAATGTAATTCGAAGAAACGAAGTCTGGCTGGATGAGTTCATACTGCGCGAACGGTCCGCTGAATTGCCGATCCTCCGCGAGGAGATTCGGATCGCGCGAGACCGAAGCGGGATTCACGTCCACATCCTCGAAGTCCTGCAGATCGGCTTCGCCGAACAGGTCGCGCTGATACTCGTAGCCGACAGTCGCTCGTTGACGCTCGGTCTCTGGATCGCCGACCGAAAGCGTGTAGCTCGCGCCTACCTGGGTGTGTTTATTGCGGTAGATGAAGCGCTCGTCCCCTAACTCGAACAGCTTGCCAACGGTGTCAGAAACATCGGCGTAGGTTTGCCACGAATCCTTGTCGAGCAAACTTCGAAAGGGACGTCCCCACAATCCAAGGGTGCGGAAGCCATCGGATCGATCAAAGTGTCCCAGAAGGAGTCGCTGAGGAGTTCCCCACAATCGACGATCATCGTAGACGCCCTCGATCTTCTTCCGGCCTTCGTCGTCCGAGAAGAGCAGCTCCGCCCGTTTGCCGAACCCCAACACGTTTCCTTCAGCGAGGCCCACGGTGGTTCGACTCTGCCCTCCGCCTGACGTGAATCCGACTTGAGGGATGAGCGTCCACGTGTCCTGAACCTCGATGAGCACATCGACAGCGTTTCCATCCTGGGTGGTCGTAATCGCCACCTCGCGGAGGAACGGAAGCGTGCGCAGATTCCGCGCGCTCTCATCGATGATGAACTGATCGAAGACGTCCCCTTCTCGGAACAACAACTCACGTCGAACGACTTCGTCGCGTGTGTTGACCTTGACGCTGTTCGCCGCTCGATACGGATACGCGAGGTCATCACCTTCAAAAACATCCCGAAGTTGAATTGTAATTTTCCTGATCACGCCGGTTGCCACCGGTGCAGGCGATGCCGAAACTCGCGGAGACAGACCGGTCGTTCCGGAAGGGTCGGCGATGGTGCCTCCGTCCTCAGCCCGTGCGCTGGCGACAAATGTGAAAATCGTGACGAGGCAAACCAGCGCTTGAGAAGAGGGGTATCGCATCATCGAAGCGTTGGCGGCAGAAGGGGTGTCGAGCTGACGTGTCGCATGACGCTTATTCGTAACCCTGAAACAAGCGGCTCCCAGATGGAATCTCCATCGACGAAGAGCGCTTGGATGCTGAGACTTGGTGCAACGCATTATGCTTCCGAAAAATCCTGCGCTTCGAGGCGCGATTCGATCTCCAACCGACACATACTTCGCCTCCAGTGCTTTCGTCGAGACGGCATCAGCACCGCTGGTCGAGCGCTCCCTCACCTCAAGAGCTGCCCCTTTCGTCGGACCCGGTCGTGTAATAGTATCCCCAGGAAGTTGATAAGCGTTTCATCAGCCGCACATTCTTGGACGAATCGACAAGTTCGCTTCTAAAAAATGCCCTATCTTGAAGATGTCTCGGTGCCGATGAGCGTGGCAGGTATTGTGGCGCCGGAGAGCGTGGAACGCGCTCATTCGTTTTTAACTCCAAACTCTCTCAACTTTTGTCAGACCGTTTCTCATCAACACGGCGCCGCCGCAGCGATTGATTCTGAGCCGGACGTCGCACTTCCGACAAGCGTGCTTCGCCCATCAAACCCAGCGGAAGCCCTGACGTATCAGATCATCGGGCAGACGCTTTCGGGCGCCGAAGCGAACTTCGCGAACGTCGGAGTTCCGTGGCTTCCCCCGACAAGACGCGTCATGAAGCTTCGGGATTCTGAAGACCTCGAGGACTACCTGAAAATCAATCTCGTTGAGGTCAAAACCGTTGCGCTCGAGGAATACTCAGAGGACTTGCGAACGGCGGCGCACGAGGCGATGCATCAGGCCCTCTTCATCCAGGTCCCTTCACCGGTAGAGCGGCATGGGCTTTCGCTCATCACTTTCGCGGGTGTCCTCGCGGTAGTCACGATTCTCGCAAAGGCCGCAAGTATCGAGCCGACGTCGGCCTTCATGTTGTCAGCCATTTTCGGCGGCGGCTCGGCAATGTTTGCGTCCATCTTTACGACCGACGAGTATCGACGTTCGAGCTTCCTTGGTGCTTTAGAGAAGGAGATCGCGCGACGAAATGGACAGAGTGGGTCAGGAACGAACAACTTCCAAGTATGTCCGACGGGGTGACGATGTTGAGAAGAAACCGGAGAATCGCAATGAACATCCGCACGTGGTGCATCGGGATCGCCGTCGCGATGAACATGTCAGCATTGGCTTATGCCGTCGACAAAGCAGCGGAGAAGGGAGCCCCTGCGGCGGCACCTGACGCTGATGCGGAGACCGTCTGCGAAGCCGATGTGTTCTATTCATGGAAACGACTTCCCCCACCTCCGGCCCCTGGAGCGACGGCTGCCGCGGCGGCCGCATCGCCTTTCGAGCCCGAAGAGGTCTTCTTCCAAAAGATCATCAAGCGCGGCACAGCGAAGGAAGCGCTCGAGGCTGAGGTGAAATCGAACGCGCCCTCAGTGGAGGGCAAAGCTCGAGAAGCATGCGTGCGCCTCCATGAGAATGCCGGATTGTGCGTTGCTGACGCCGTATCTCTCCTCGGCGGAGCGTTCTCGTCATTAGATTTCGAGACGCGGCGTGTGGTCCGAGACAGGGTGGTGGGAGACTGCGCCGCAACAAGCGGTCAGTGTCTAAAAACGCGAGTGGGCGATACGACCTGTCGCACCGACGCACCTGTTGTCGCAGCGACTCCGGCACCGGAGAAAAAGAAGTAAGTAAGGGAATCGCCAAACTGGTCCCAAACTGGTCACTGTGACCCAGCGACCCAGTGACTGAGTAACCCAGTGACTGAGTAACCCAGTGACTGAGTGACCACAGGCCAAGGACTCAGAGCTTACAGACTCGGGGCTTGAACGCCGTCTACGCTTTCGGCGCGACGTGGCCCTTCGGCGCAAATGACATCGTCATCTTATAGCCGAGCAGCGGCGTCGACTCTTCGACGATCCCGACATCTTGGAGTGACGCGGCGATCTGCTTGAAGATATCTTTGCCGAGCTCCTGATACACCACTTCTCGTCCACGGAAGCGCATCTCGAAGCGGACCTTGTCCCCTTCCCCGAGAAACTTTCGGGCGTGCTTCACCTTGGTTTCGAGATCGTGCTTGTCCGTGCTGTAGCGGACACGAAGCTCTTTAGTGACGTGAGTGGAGCTCTTCTTGCGAGCTTCAGAAGCTTTCTTCTGTTCCTTGTAGCGAAGCTTTCCGTAGTCGAGGATTCGGCATACGGGAGGTGTTGCATCGTGGGCAACTTCGACGAGATCGAGCCCTTGCTCCTCGGCGATTGCGATTGCTTCTCGTGTCTTCAAAACCCCAAGTTGCGCACCATCCGCTCCGATCACTCGAACCTCGGGGGCGGTAATGTCGCTATTGATGTGGTGTTTATCGGATTTCGATTGCGATGGTGGAAGGCGATTTGATCGGCCGCGGAACTCCCCTGGACGCATGCAGTAAATTTAAATCCTCTCTCGCCCTCGATCCTAGGATGGACCACTCGGTGCGTACGTGAATATTAGCGATTACCGAACCCTTACCGGGGTTTTCCCCGCTCTTCGGTAACCGGGTGGCATTAGCAAACCTAGCGCACAATATCAAAACAAGTTTCACATTCGAAACTGGGGACGGAGCCCGATAAACGCTCCGCGTCGGGTCCCACCGCTGGATATATCGCTGAGAATCAATCCAGCGGGTCTCGACATGCCTCCTCTCTATGATGCTGATGGGAGGCGGTTAGCTGCGTCCCCAATTATTTCTAACTGACTGAGAGTACGACGTTTTTTTTTAATCGGGCTCCGTCCCAGGTATTGGGCGGAGATTGGGGGCGCTCAAGACGGGAGAGACCGATAAGCGGGATTCTGTTCAGCGCGTTAACGCCTTGGCAATCATTCCTCTAGGCGACCATACCCGGGAGCTCACGCGGCGAGCCGCCGCGAGCATCTTGCGACACTTGGCCCCCCTATTCGGTCTTGCACCGATCGAGGTTTACCGAGCCGTCCGGATCTCTCCGAACGCTGGTGGGCTCTTACCCCACCGTTTCACCCTTGCCGACCGTTTCCGATCGGCGGTCTGTTCTCTGTGGCACTGTCTCTGGGTCACCCCAGGCTTGCGCAACGGGTTTCCCCGTCGCACGGAGCCGATCCGCTCTATAGTGTCCCGACTTTCCTCTCCGCTACCGCACGACTGAAGCCGTGATCAGCACCGAAGCGATTGCCTGGTTCTCTCCCGACCTGAACGCCCCATATCTTTTGGTTCAGCCGGACGCGGATTGTATCGCATGGCCGTCAAATCACCAAGGCGCGGATCGGTGTTAATCGTGAGGCCACAATTGGTCGTAACCAGTTGTGAAACTTGCGAAAGAGAGGAAAGGTTTGTATCCGGTCATCTGAGCGGAGCAGAGACTCGCCGCCGACACGTGCACGGCACGAATACACCCAACGAGGAGAAGTCCATGTCATCGCGGCTCGTTAAGCTCTTCGGCTTCTTCGCCCTCGTCGTCGTCCTCTCTTATATCTACGTCCTGAACCCGTCAGACGTTACGGTGAACATCTCGCGTTCCCGCGCATGGGTTGCTCCGCTCGCTCTCGTCCTCATCACCACGTTCTCCCTCGGCATCTTCGTCACCGCGTTAATCGGATTCTTCATCGGCGCGCGCGTGAGTTTCCAACATTGGCGCGAGCGGAAGCGTTTTCAACAGGTCGAAGAGCATCACCGACGACTCGAGCGAATTCGCGAAGAGCTCGTTTCAGAAAATTGGGATCGTGCCTGCGGGGCGCTCAAGCGCGTCATCGACGAAGATCCCGAGAACGTCGTTGCTCGGTCCATGTATGCCGAGGCCCTCTGCCGCATGAAACACTTCAATGAAGCGTTCATGGTGCTCGACGAAGCACGGGCCTCCTTCGCCGATAATCGCGAACTCCCGATCCTCGCAGCACGGATTCACATGGAACGCGGCAACTATACCGCGGCACTCGACAACTTCGCGATCGTCCTCAAGGGCGACCCTGACAATCAGTATGCGTTACGAAACGCGAAAATCTGCGCCGCAAAACTGGGCCAGTATCAGCACGCGGTCAGTTTCATCGAGCGTCTCGCGCGGGTTGC
>JADYYL010000071.1 GCA_020853655.1 Deltaproteobacteria bacterium | reverse complement strand
GGTATCCCCAGCTCCACGTGTTCCGAAACCAAAGTGTCGGGATGACGCAAAGCTCCGCGGCTTCCGCCGATCGATTGACGATGCGGATGGCGATGCAAACGTCACGCTCGCCAGCCTTTGCGTATTCGATGAAACAATCAAAGTAGCGATCGTTCTCAAACGCAGGCGTGTGGAACAGCTCGACCTCGCCCTCCGACTTCGGTTGCGCACGATTCTGAGCAATCAGATCGGCATACGGGAACTCGCTCTGCGGATATTTGTAGAGCATCCGCATGAAGCTGTGGGTCGGCGTCGAGTCGAGGTAGTAGTAGAGTTCCTTGACGTCCTCTCCGTGATTCCCCTCGTTACCGTTCAATCCAAAGAGCCTCTCCTTCAGGATTGGATCGCGGTAGTTCCAGAACGTGCAGGAAAAGCAGAGATATTGGTTGCGATCGCAGATACCCCCGAGTCCATCTTCTCCCCATCGATACGCGCGGCTGCGCGCGTGGTCATGAGGGAAGAATGCCCAAGCATCGCCGTCCGCGCTGTAATCTTCGCGTACAGATCCCCACGATCGCTCGCTGAGATACGGTCCCCACTCCTTCCAGTTTGAGCGGCGGTCACGATACTCGACAAGTCGCCGATGTTCGTCGGTGAGAATCAATGGCCCTCAAGCATGAAAGAAGAACGGACTGAAGAGACAGGCGCACAGCATGCCCGTGAGGTCGGCAGCAATCCCCGCGACCAGCGCGTGGCGGATGCGCACGACGCCGACGGAGCCGAAGTAGACCGCAAGGATGTAGAACGTCGTGTCCGACGCGCCCATCATCACGGATGCCACAAAGGCGTTATAAGAATCAGGTGCCTGTTGGATCAGGTCACCCATGATGGCGAAGGCTCCGCTGCCGGACAGTGGGCGGATAAGCGCCATCGGAACGGTCTCGACAGGCATACCCACAAGCAAGGTCACCGGCGAGAGCACGTCCGCGAGAATGGCCATCGCCCCCGACGCGCGAAACATCGCAATGGCAACGAGCATCGCGACGAGAAAAGGAATGATTCGGATGGCGACATCGAAGCCCTGCTTCGCCCCCTCCGTTACGGCTTCGTAAAGCTTTACCCCGCGGGTCATCGAGTAAAAAACAATGAGGAGGATCAACCCTGAGATCAGCCACGTGCCGAGAATGTCGCGCATCAAGAACTGCCCAGGAGCAGCCGCCCGCACAGTCGCGTCAACTGCCGCAAACACAAACGCGAGCAGTCCGACCCACGCCGCTCCTTTGACAAAGAAGCTCGGAAAGAAACGGAGGTGGTCATACGTGGCCAACTCCGGCTCCGCCGATTCCACGCCCTCTGTCGCCCCGTCCTTCTGCGCTGCGGCAAGCGCGGTTTGATACACCTTGTCCCGCCGGGCGAAGAAGACGGCGACAACGATGCCGACGATGGTCGCACAGGTGTGCGAGAAGAAAGTCGGGAGAAATATTCCTGCGGGATCTGAACAACCCGCAGCCGCTCGGACACCGATCACACCGAGGGGGAAAATGGTGACGCTGGAAGTATTGATGGCAAGGAAGAGACACATCGCATTCGTCGCCGTCCCCGGCAGCGGGTTGAGGCGGTTCAGCTCGGTCATCGCCTTGATGCCGAACGGCGTCGCCGCATTTCCCAGCCCGAGCATGTTGGCGGCGATATTCATCGTCATGGCGCCCATCGCCGGATGCGCGGACGGCACATCGGGAAAAAGCTTCTCCATTATCACGCGCACCCAGCGAGCAATGACGAGAACAAAGCCGCCTGCCTCGAGCACTCGAACCATGCCGAGCCAAAACGCCATGACTCCAACGAGTCCGATCGCGAGAGTGACGCTATCTTTCGCGGCCTGGAAGCTCGCGTCACCCACCTCCTTCATCTTCCCGGAAAAACTCCCGACGACGATCGCGCCGAGGACGAAGAAGATATAGATCGCGCCCATGGCGCTCATCTTCTGCGGAGTCGTAGGCTGTGGCGACGAAGTCATGCAGGACCGAGTGTAACGAGTTCGAGGTAACGAAGCGCCTCAGCGAGCGCAAAGAGGTACGACTCTCGGCCGGCGATGACCCAGAGAAGGCAGACAGACGCCCACATCAACTTGAAGCCGAGTATAAAAGCACGGGTAGCGATAAAGCCACCCCAAATTCGGCGGAGATCGGACTGATGTCCGTGGATTTCGAGGTGTGCTGTCACGAGATCGATAGACAGCGTGACGCCCATAAGAAAGACAAACGGTGGTGTGTATCGAGGTTCGGTCAGGATTGCCGCAATAAGCACGGGGAACGAGAGCACCGGAAGGAAATACGGGGCGAGGATAACGAATGGTTCGAGATGAAGGCGGTCTTTGAATACTTCATACTCGACAAGTCCTTCATGTTTCCCGACCTCAAAGTTTTTGAGGTTGTTCCCGGTGAGCAACACAACGACGGCGTGCTTCGCCTCATGGATGAAAGTTTTCAGTCGATGCAGGCCGAGTCCAAGGAACGCGAGTGCTCCGAGAATGAAGCCCATGAGAAACAGCGGCCATATCTTTTCGTCGATGCCTGCCGACGACACGATCGCTCGAATCGCTCTCCCGTTGAAGTAGGCGATGCTCCAGCAGATGGGGATAG
>JADYYL010000070.1 GCA_020853655.1 Deltaproteobacteria bacterium | reverse complement strand
GCGGTACCGAAGGAAGAAAGAGCTGAAGCCTGCTCCACTCCGCCTCGATCTGCTTGAAGCTCTCGGCACTTTCCTTCAACTCAGACGCCACGCCCTTCATCTCGGCAAGCTTGGCTTCCTTGTCCGCGCCGCTGAGCTTGGGGATCTCCTTGCTACACGCGTTCTGAACGGCTCGAAGCGATTCAATCTTTGTTTTCAGCTCCCGATGTCGGGCATCGAGTTCAAGAAACGCATCGACATCAAACTTGATGCGCTTGCGACGACAAGCTTCTCGATACAGTTCGGGATTGGAACGGAGTTCATTCAGATCGATCATAACGACAGTCTCTTTGGCACACGGATAACGGCGGTCCGACCTACTGCGGCGAGCCGAATGAGAAGTTTGTGACGACGGAACGGTCGCCGTCTTCTTTGTCCAACGGATAACCGATCTCGATACGGATCGGTGCAATCGGCGATCTCCACCGAATTCCCCAGCCAATCGCCTGGCGGAGGTCTCCGACGGAGATGTTGTCCTCGTCGTCGAACGCTTGGCCGGCATCGTAGAACGTGACGCCCTTCAGACCGATCGAATCCGCGATGGGGAAGATCAAGTCGAAGTTGAATACCAATTGTTTGCTACCGCCGAACTCCCGACCGTTCTCCTTCGGTCCCATCTCCCGTGGGTCGTAACCACGAACAGAGTTGATCCCGCCGGGGAAAAACCGACGAAACAGGGGAAGTCTGTCTTCTCCATCAAACGTATCGCCGTAGTCGAAGCGAACGCGGTTAGAGAAGATGAACTTCCCAATCGGCGAATCGAAGAGGTCGTAGTAAAATGTATTCGCTGCCTGAGCGACCCAGAACTCCTCGTCGCCTCCCGCGCCAGCAATCTCCACGCCGAGCATCTGCCGACTACCCGCGGTCGGATCCAGAGGATTGTTGATGGTGTTCCTGGTCAGCTTCGGCGTGACACTCGAGACCACCGTATCGCCTTCGGATTCACGGACGAACGTCGGCGCGTCAGCGTTGATGTTGTCGATCTTCACGCTCATCAATTCGTAAGTAACCGACCCGCGAATGTCCTCCAGGTAGGCTTCGCCGAGAAACCAAAGGGGGTAACCAAGCGTCGTGGAACCGCCGACCTGACCCCGGTCGAAATTGTTGTAAACGCGGTCGTATGCCGAAGCATCCACTCCCCAAGAGAGATAGGTGTCGTTGACGCGCGGATTATCGAACGAGAGCACATAGGTATCGCGCCGAGTGCCGTTGTTGAGATCGAGCGACACCCGATTCCCAGATCCGAAGATATTGTTCTCTGTTATCTGGGTCGAGAAGATGAAGCCGTCACCAGAGCTGACGCCAGCACCTGCGCTGAAAGAGCCAGTATTCGCTTCACGAACGCCAACGTTCAAATTCACCCGCCCTTGGTCGGGCGCCGGCTCCGGCGTGATGGTCACTTCATCGAAGTATCCCAGGCGCTGCAAATACTCCTGGCTCTTCCGAATCTTCGAGCTCGAGAATTTCTCTTGTTCCTCGATCTGGAGTGAACGGCGCACGACGTTATCGCGAGTCTTGGAATTTCCGACAATGTTGATCCGGTCGACGTAAACCTCTTTCCCGCGATCGATTTGGAAGTTAATGCCGACGGTCTTATTCTCTCGATTGATCTCCGTGTCCGGGCTCACGTTCGCAAACGCGTAGCCAACATCGGTAAACTTTTCGGAGATGGTAAAGGTGTCCTTCCGAAGCGCATCGGCGTTAAAAATTTCGCCTTCACTACTGTCAATGCCCTCCAACGTCTTCGACTGGTCGCCCGCAACGAGGTCGCCAGTCGCTCTGACGTTCCCTAACGTATAAACAGGACCTTCTGTGATCTTGTAGGTGACGCGTAGCCCCTCTTCGATTCGAGTGACCTCCGGTTCCGGAATTCGAACATCGACGTGCCCCTTGTTCAGGTAGTAACGGATGAGCTCCTTCGAATCGGCCGAGAGCTCCTCCTTCTTCAGGACGCCACTTCCGGTGATCCATGTGAGCCACCAGTTGTACGAGCTCGTGCGAACGACATCCTCGAGTTCATCCGACTCAATTTGTTCGGCGCCTTCGAACACGATCTCCTGAATATAGACCTTCTTCCCCTCGGTGACGGAAATCGTGACGTCAACCTCATTGTTCCCGACTTCAGCTTCACGGAAGTCCAGCCCGACGTCGTAATATCCTTGCGATCGGTAGAATTCTGTCAGTTGTTCAAGCGCAGCACGGATCTTCTTCCGATCGAGGAACCGGCGGGCTCCGATGTCGAGCTTCTCCTTCAGGGTGTCATCGCCGATGGAATCATTTCCTTCGAGAAAGACATTCCGGATCGAAGGCTTCTCTCGGACTCGAAAAACGAGAACGGTGGCCCCGTCACCTCGCCGCACCTCGGCACCGACATTCTCGAAAAAGCCGAGTCGATAAATCTGCTTCACGTCAGTCGAGACGGAATCTTGGGAGAGCGGCGTGCCCGTTCGGGAGCTTGTCGGGATCAAAATAGTGTCGCGTTCGATTCGCCGATTCCCCTCGATCTCAACGCGGGAGATGACCTCTGCCGACGCAGCACTCGCGAAGAGCCCAAAGATGGCAACGGTCGCAACCTGACGAAGGAGCACTCCTCCGGGAAGGATCCCCTTCCGAGACGCATCGGCAAATTGAAACTTCTTCAGGGCAAAGCGGATCCGACGAGAGAGATTCGGAGCAATGAAAAAAGCCATGCGATGGGTGCTACCGGAAAAGCGCAGTTATCTGACGAGACTTGCGGCGTATGGACGGAAGAAATCGGGCCTCAGAGGTGCGCCGCTCCGGACAAATAGTTTGAGAGCGACAAACAGTACACCGGAGGAAGCACATTATGTGTGCTCGATAAATCCGCCAGGCGTTAGCTCTACAACGGCGTCGAGCTTTGCAGCAAGATCAGGAGAATGGGTCACCAAAATGAGGGTGGTTTTCCGCTGGCGGTGGAGCGAGAGGAGGATGTCCATCACCTGCCCACCCGTCTGAAGATCGAGGTTCCCCGTCGGTTCATCTGCTAAGACGACGCCTGGTGAACCGACCAGTGCGCGGGCCATCGCGACGCGCTGCTGCTCGCCCCCAGAGAGGGCTCCCGGTCGATGCGTGACACGATCCTTGAGCCCCACGCTGACGAGGAGTTCCTCGGCCTGAGCTCTCGCTTCTTGCTCGGCGACCCCCCGTATAAAAAGCGGCAGAGCGACATTCTCCAATGCGTCAAACTCGGGCAGCAGCTGATGAGACTGAAAGACGAAGCCTATGTTCGTTCCCCGGAACGGAGCGAGATCTTCCCCAGAGCGATACTGCGCCGTGAGATTGGTTCCCCCGACGAACACCTCCCCCTCCGTCGGTTGTTCAAGGCCGCCCAAAATATAGAGCAGCGTGGTCTTGCCGACCCCAGACTTGCCGACGATCGCGAGGGAGGTTCCTGAACGAATGGTCAGATTGAGACGCTCGAACACGGTCACTGTTCGCCCCGCGTCGTCGAACTTCATCCCCAAATCTTGCGCCCGTATCTCCATCGTCTTCCTTGAATGCTCTATTCGAATCGCAGCGAATCGGCTGGGCGAAGTTTCGCAGCACGCCGAGCCGGATAGTGTCCTGCAAGAGCGGTAATGAGAAACGCCGCGATGGCGACAACGGCAAAGTTTGTCGCTTCCATGTGCACGGGAACTGTCTTGAGCGAGAAGACGCTTTCGTCGAGCGGAAAGCCATACTCTCGGAGCAGAAAGCAGCCAGCGATGCCGAGCAACGTCCCGACGAGCGTGCCGACTCCGCCGATCAACGAACCCTGCAGTAAAAATATCTTCATGACACGTCGGTCACTCAATCCAATCGCCTTCAGCACGGCGATATCGCGAGTTTTCTCCATGACGACCATGACCAACGTGCTGATGATCGAGAAACTGGCAACAAGGATGAGCAAGAGGAGCACGATGAAATAAACCCGCTTCTCGAGCTTCAGCGCATCCCAGAGCGGCTTATTCGGAACAGTCCAGTCGCTCACGTCGTATGGGGACTCGTCGCCCCCGAGCGCGTCCTGGATTTTTGGCGCCAGCTCGATC
>JADYYL010000069.1 GCA_020853655.1 Deltaproteobacteria bacterium | reverse complement strand
CGCGCGAGCAAATTCACCTTCCGCAATCGGAGTACCGATCCGCAAAGCAAATATGCGCGTGCACCAACGTGCTCGGCGGATCACGCCGCTTGAACCCGAATATCAGGAAATACTTTGAGAACCTCTGGCGAGGTCGAGCGAGACACAGGGCTCGCGGCCGATGAGCGAACTATCCAGGCGCTGAGGGGGTCGAGCTTGCGCGTCAGACGGGGCGCGGGAATGCCGAGGAGCGGAGCGTATTCTTATATGTGAGCACCGCAGGCATTTCCCGCAACGAAGTATGATGCCGAGATCGACTTCCTCAGCCGACGGACGAAATTCGGGGTCTGAGAGCGACCACCTTTCCACGGCTCGACGCCGCTTCCTCTTGACCGAGCAGTGGTCCCTCTTCGCTTTCGTCTTCGGTGGTCGCGAGCCGACGACCGGAGGCTACGAGAATGCCGGAGAGCTCATCCGCGATCGCCTTGTAGACCTGGGCGCGAGCCTTCAATCGAATCAACTCGAGCGAGAAACGGAGCATCTGCGCGAACTCTTCGCGCGCGCCGCTTTCCGTCACTGCACCAAGTCCGCGCTCAACATCGCGCTTTTCAGAGCGATGCTTCGCGAGAAACTCTTCACGCAGCACTTCGATCTTTTCGATGACGACGGAACCTGCGCCGAGCGCCAGGATGTCGTTCAACCGGTCGCGCAACTCGTGATGAGCATTCTGCCATTCGCGCGATCGGAGATCGTTTGCGAGATCAGAGATGAAGGAGAAATTGAGTGAGCGCACATCCGAAGTGTTTCGAATGGAAGCAAAGAGCTTCTCAGCGCGATACGTCTTTGCAACGAGCACACGCAGACGGGAGTGGAGAGTTTGATTTTCAGCCATGCAGTGTGGACGTGCGCCGTTGGGAATTTCTTCTACCGGAGCGGTGATTTTCTTCGTTCACCGCACATTCACTTTGTAACGGTGTGCTGAGAGATAGTCAACGCGCAGCACATGATCGCGATCGTCGCGAAGTTCAGATCAAGTGAGATAAAGCACAGCGGTTGAGCAGTACTCCGCGCGCAAACTCTCCGACATACGCCACCCAGTTTCAGAGTTGATAACGCGCAGCTCATTGCGTTCGACCGATCTCACTTTGCGTTACTTGGCGAATAATACATGAGGGACGTCGATCGCGATTGCAATTTCGGCCTCACTTGGGCGAAGGAAGGCATAACAACGTCGCCGCCCCGAGAACTCTTGGGGTCAGGCAGTGGTATCGGCTGGATTCGTTTACGAGCGCGTTTGTCGCCCGGGCGAAAATCCCGTTACCTTTCGTCGGTTTAAGCCGTGACGTGGAGCACGCGTTTACTTTTACCGGAAAGAGGGTATATTCCCGAGCGCCTGAGGGGCTTTCTTTGAGATCGATTCAGGCCAAGCTTTTCTATTGGAATTCCAGGATGTTAGCAGGCGAAGGGAATTCAGCACGTCAGGTTGAGCGCGCTGTTGATACCCGCCCTAAGAGGGCGGAAGAAGGCCGGGCCGTGAATGCCGCTCGCGTCATCGCGTTTCCACTTTCAAGCCACGAAGCGAAGGGTGTTCCGAGCGCGAACCGTGGATACCGCGCGTTCAAGCGCTCGGTCGATATCCTCTCTGCATCAATTCTCCTTATTGCCCTCGCGCCGCTCATGTTGATTGTTGCCGCGCTGACGAAGGCGACGTCACCCGGTCCCGTGATTTTCCGCCAGTCGCGGCTCACGCTCGGCGGCAAAGTCTTTACGATGTTCAAGTTCCGAACGATGGCCATGGACGCGGAAGATGGTAGCGGCGCCGTGTGGGCGGCAAGCAAAGATCCTCGCGTCACGACGTTGGGAAGAATACTTCGCAAGACCCGCCTCGACGAACTTCCGCAACTCTTCAACGTGCTGCGCGGCGAGATGAGTCTTATCGGTCCTCGTCCGGAGCGTCCCGAGTTTGCCGTGCATCTTTCCGAAGAGCTTCCCGGCTTCAACCGGCGGCTTGAAGTGCGAGGGGGCATCACCGGGCTCGCTCAGGTAAGCTCAGGCTATGCTGCCTGCCTTGATAGCTATCGACGCAAGGTCGACCTCGACCTGCATTACGTCGACAACCTCAGCGCCATGATGGATTTGAAGATCGCGGTGAAGACCGTGCTCGTCATCCTGACGGGCAGCGGCGCTCGGTAAAACGTTCCCCCGTTCAGCGAGTGTAGGTAGGTCTGTCGCGCGTGCAGTTGCGACCGAACCCCGTGCATCGACCCGGGATTAGCTCCCTAGAGTTTCTTTAATCCGGCGAAGAATTTGTCGAACATCGACTCACCGGTGGTTGCGCCGGGAGTTGCCGAGGTCTTCTGCAGGTCGACGATCTGCTCGAGCTCACCAGCATCAAGCCAGATTCCACCCGACGTCGGGCAGCGATCAACGACGACGCCGCTGATGACGACACGATCCATCGGCTCGCCAGTGATTGGGCTTGGGCGGGGTTTGTCGTTCGAAGCTGAAGCAGCGAGACGTTCGAGCGCTTCACGATTCTTGCGGTCGAAATAGGACTCCTCTTTCGCCCGTTTCATATCGTCCCAGCTATTCGACATAAGATCTCCTCACGCATTCGTTCGCGGATACCACTTCCTGACACCTAGTGCTCTGACAAGTAAGTAATAATAGGTTAACTTGCAGAGCACTAGCCTCAGCGAGCCGTGCCAGGAAGCGGATAGCTTCCCTAACGGCCAAATTGCTCAGCCGGATGTGTTGTAACGCGATCCATTGCTGCCGCGCAAATCGTGTAACGGAGCGCTTCGAGCCGTTTCACCATGGCTGCAAACTTCTCCTCTGACAGGTGCCGACGAACGGCATTGGAGGATACATCGGCCGAAGCAGTGTCCGCCTGAAATGAGAGTACCAAGCCATCAGCGCCGGCACCGACGGCAGCTCCTGCGACAGCTTCGACGAAGGTCCAGTCGGGGGCGATGTCGCTGCAGTCGACAAATATCGGGAAGTGCGTTTCCCGCTGAAGTTGCACGATCGTCGACGCATCGAGCGTTCGCACTCCTTGCACACTTCGAGCAGCTCGCTCGACAAGCACGATCGAGCACGGGCCACCGCGCTCAAGCCAGGAGACCGTATCCACGAATTGGCCGGGAGTCATCGTCATGTCACGCGTCACGAAAACCGTCTTTCCCGTCTCTCCAAGAGCACGCAGCAATTTCGGATTGTAAACGGCAGCGGCCGCGAGCTCGAAGCACTCCGCGATGGGAGCAAGCTTCTCGACATCTGCAACGCGTCCAACGCGCGCAACCACGCCGAGGCCGAACCGCGCGCGCACAAAGGACAACACCTTCAGCATGGTCTCCCTCTCCTCGCCGCGGATCGCATCGATATCGATGCGGATGAACGACTGGCGAAGGGTCGCAAGCGAAACGCAAGTCCGGAGAAGATCTTCGGCGGTCGTGACAAGCGCTGGTCCAGCAACGATCGAGAGGCGCGAACCACCGATCGGAACATCACCGACGCGTAAAGTTCGGGTGGCGATGTTGGGAAGCGCATCGCAATCGCCGTAGCTCAACAGCCGAGGATGTTCGGTCAACTCGGCAAGGTCGTACAGCGAGTTTCCAGGAAGCGCCGGTGGAGTGGACGCACCGAGGTTTGGCATATCGCTTCTCTCCCGCCGCCGCCGCCGACCGCCTTTGCCTGCGACACTCCGATAAGTTCCCTTCAGGCTCGACCGCACCGTGCGAAATCCCAAACCAAACATAAAATCCCCTCCCCACTTGTGAAACACCGCTGACACCATCTCTGCGCCGAATCTTTGGGACCCGACTGCAACAGACGACTCATCACGCCATACGGAACAGCGACGCAGCACCTTGATTGCTGATTCAAACGAAAAAGGAACGCCGTGCATTCACGGCCGTCTCCCGTTCGAGTTCGAACTATTCCGTAAGCTGCTCGAGTGCGAAGAATAGTGCGCGGAGAATATGCTCCAACGCGAAGTGACTCGCTCAACTTCGGGTCGCGAGAGGCTCCGACGGGAGCGTCAGTTGCGATGTCGAAATTTGCGAGCAGTTCTTCGGTGCAAAGCTTGAAAAATATGCACCGTCCTCAACGCCTCACATGCCTTATGAGTCGTTTCTGTGGCAGTGAGCCCTGTAAGAAGCGCTCGCCGCAAAAAAAACGAGCCCTTCAAAACCATTCTCTGAAAGAAACGGAAAGCGGGAAGTGATCGATTTACAGAATATTCACAAATCACCGAAGCGGCTTGAATAGCCCACACGCGTTTCCGGTAACTTGCGCATGGCAAAATGGATCGAATGTGGATCCCGCCCATACACAATCGCGACAAAGAACTGATAAGGACGACTCGACGCGAGATTTCACATTTCACGAGGTGTGATCTTGCTCACCTGTTGGAGCAGATCAATTAATCGCCTACGGTCGACTGATCTCCACGTCCGGCGCAGCGACACGACCGCGCCAAACTTTGAACTCTCCGGCGAACTGCTCCCCGACTTCATACTCCGCACTGATCCGGAACACCTTTTTCTGAAAGGCCGGGATGCGAAACGGGATCTCACGATATTCACCGGGCCGCAGTTCGACGATGCCCGAGCGAAGAGCGCGCCGGGGCGGACGCCGAAGCGATTTCCACCGGTCCGGTGCGAGATTGACGACCATCCCCTCGCTATGGAGGAGGGAGAGCTGCTGACAGCGCACGCTCACTCTCACGTTTGCGCTGCCGGTATTCGTAATGCGAAGGAAGCCCGACGACGGAGCATCGGCATCCACATCAGTTGGCAGGACGAGGGATGCCTCAAGCTGTTCCGCTACTGAAGCGAACACAGGGAGACAGCAAAGCACGAGAGCAAAGAGCAATGTTGCAGCGAAGGATCGCCGGTTCACGATTACCCGTTCTGAAGTCGGCGACGGACGGCGCGAGCCCAACGGAATGGCGCAACATTGAGCCATCGCGAGATGCGGCCTTCGATGCCGTGGACGGATTGTTCCAGCGCCGCGGTTCGACCTTGGAGCGTGTCAGCAAGGAGAAGGACCGATTGCTCGACGTCACGTCGATGACCGTTCAGCGCCGTGCGAAGTGCCTGGAGCTCGAGTCGGGTCTCCGTCAGTGCCTCTTTCAACGCGGCGTTGTCCCGACGCACATTATCGAGTTCGTCGACCTTGTTGCGCAGCCGAAACAGTTCGTCAGCGAGCGAAATGGTGTTCGCGCTCCGTCCGCGCTCAGGGGCGACATGATCGTCTCCCGTTCGCGACGATTCGCTTTGAAAAGCCCGGCTCGATGGCGACACAGACATGTTCAGCGCTCCCAACGTGTTTCTCAAGAACGTCGCTCTGCCTTGCAGCGACGTCGGTATTCTAGCCCACTACGAGAACTTTTGTCATTCTCGGGAATCCTCACCTCTTCAACCGAACTCAGTGGCGAACTGAAATAGTCCGGGTCACCCGCTCAAACAGCGAATCGGCGGAGTGCTTGACGAGCTCGGCATCCCCCTCGCCGTGGGCCTGCAACGCCGCCCGGCGCGCGGCTTCATACATCGAAAGCAACCGTCGCCATGGGCTCGTCCTCAGCTTCTGCAGGAAATCACCGTCCGCTTCGCCGCGGAAGAGTTCCGGGATTGCTCGCGGCGCAAGTTCGCCGCCGACCTCCTGCTCCATCTTCTCGATCGCAGTGAGCATCCGCAGCTCCGTTTCGCGGGACAGGAGGAAGTAACGGAGGAGCTCTTGCTCTCGAACGGACCGACTCTCCGGCTCAAGAACACATGATTCAAAGTAACTCCGATAGCTCTCGACGAGAAGCTTCCACTCAAACGGCTTCGCAGACTGCGAGCCCCGTCGCTGCAGATTCTCCCGAAGCACCGAATCATCAAGAAGCTGGAGCGTCGCTTGGGCAGCTCGGTGGTCGTCGTCCGCGGGTACCCACGAGGCGCAGTCCGGCCCAACGTAATCGCGAAGCGTTGGAAGATCGGGGAGAACGGCTCCGCACCCTGCCGCCAAAATTCGAAGCGTCAGGTGCACGTCAATTGACCCGAGGACGACAACGACATCGGCACCTCCCAGCATCGCACGCCATTCTCGAGATGTTGGAGAATAGGTCACGTCACGAGTCCGCGGCGTTTGATACGCTGGAGCAGGGACGCCGTTGATGACGATGCTCACTGAGACACCATCGCGCGAGCCTTCGATCCCAGCGCGGAGGTCTTCCGCGCTCACGAAATGCGCCTCGTCGGTCACGCAGATCACACGAAGGCCGGAATGTTCTCCACGCAATGCGCGGGCGGTGAAGAACTCCGTTCCGACACCGATTGGGAGAATCGAGACGATCTGCTCTTCTCCCATGCCCGTAGCGGCTCGCTCCGACGCAGAGGCGACGGCGAGATTGGGAAGAAACGCCCACAGGTTCCGATCGCCGGCAGACGTATCCAGCGCGATGCCGCAGACGGCGCTTCTCTCCTTGCCAAACGTTGCTGCCCCGCGCGCGTAGAGTGCAGCATCAGGCGTCACCGCTACGTAGCATCGCGCTGATGGAGCCGCTGTGATCCACTCCATCGGACGAAGGGCGGAGACGCCGGAAACCTTGGGAGACACCCCCGCGCACACGAGCTCGGCACGAGTTCCGGCATGTTGCAGGGCGAGCACCAGCTCCTGCGCAGCAGAGCCTTCGATCTGCCCCGACGCCGCGCTGGAGATAAACAAAAGATCTGTGGAAGGAACCGTTGGCTTCATGCGTGTGGCATCCGGTCGCGTGTCGCTCATATCACCTCCGTCAGAAGCTCTTGCCAATCACGTCGATACCGCTCGACGTGGAAGACCTCGCATGCACGAGCACGCGCCTCCCGACCGATATCACGGAGCATTGTGGGATCACCGAGGAGCTGTTGAATAATCCGCGCGATCTCCGCTGGATCGTCAGACACGAATCCGTTTTTCCCGTGCTCGATGAAGCGAGTGGCATCGTGATTCGATGTCGTGACGGGAACAACGCCGCACATCATCGCCTCGCCGCGCGAACGGGGCATAGGCGATCGACGTGTTGGGTTGAGATAGATCGAGTAGCGCTGCAACGTTTCGCGGTAATTTCTGAATTTCACGCGGGCGTAGACATTCGTCCCTCTTGGCAGCGAGAGATCCGGCTCCGGAACCGAAAGCATATCGAGCTCGATGCCCTTCGGCAGATTCGCTGTGATCCGCTGATAGAGGTCGTAACCCCGATAGTACGGGCGAGCAGACATCATCTTTCCAAGCGTCAACACACCACGGCTGTAATCGGTCTGACCAAACTCCACGGGGTCGAATCCGTGCCAGATGACACGCTGATTGCGGAATCCCCATTCCTCCGCCGCTTGGTGCGAGTTCAATACGACTGGCGTATTGCCCAGGTAACGCACCAGTCGAACGCGTTCCTCTTCGATCACTTTGCCGAGATCGGGGCAGCTATACTGTGGTGAGTACTGGCCAAAGAACTGCGGCGTGCCGTGACAGATGGCGACCTTCGGCAGCTCGATGCACTCCATCATCCAGCGAAATGCTTCACCCCAACTATGGGGCAGGACGTTGTTGGAATTGTAGGCCGCGAGCGAGTTCTCATCGAAGTGCAGCAGGCAGAGGTCGTAATCCCGCGCACGAATCCGAGCCTCCTCGACGAACCGCGCGTTGTCTCGCAACGGACGCTCGTTCCACTGCCAATCGTTGACGAACTGCGGATGACCGAATCGCACGAGTGAGAAATCGTGTTCGAGCGCGTGCAGCTCGTATTGATGTGGGCAATGCCAACGATAGGTCAGGACACGGAGTCTCTTCGCGGGTTTCTTGCGAGGCGCGTATCGTCGCGCATCATCGAGCGCCGAATTGAGAGACGCATATGCCGCGCCGAAATCGCACTGGGCTTCTCGTCCCCAGGTCTTGATACGCTCGAGAGTGCGACTCACCCACTCTGGAGCATCGCGCCGCAACTCGGGATGGGTGTCGAGCAGGAGCTGAAAGTTCTGCAACGAGCGAGCCGGTTTCGTTGTCTCGTTGGAGAGTGACTCGTGAGAGATATGCAGTGAGAACGTCTCCCCGCAGAACTTCACGCGGGCTCGCTGCTTGTTGAGCCGCACCCCAAGCTCGACATCCTCCCATCCGTAACCAGACGTTGGTGAACTTGTATAAGCGAACCGCCCATCGAATCGTTGCGTGCCAAGAAACTCTCGGCGAATCGCGAGATTCCGAGTCACACAGTTTAGGTAGCTCTCCTGGTTACGCGGATCTTGAAGCGCCCCTCCGTCACGGCGAACCCGCTCGGGATCGCGTTCATACTCCGCGAGGGCCGCAAATGGCTCGCGATCGACGGTCTCTAAGTTGTAATACCCCGTGACCACATCGCAGTCTCCGGTCGAGAATGCGCGAGCATGCGACTCGAGAAATGTCGTCGGAAACACGCAGTCGGCATCAACGATCACGACAACATCGCCCGTTGCTGAATCAAGCGCACGGTTCCGTGCAGCGCAGTTTCCGCGGTTTTCCGTCTCGACGATAATCGAAATACCGGGGTCGATTGAATGCGCGATCTCTCCCCGCTCCAGTCGCTCCCCGAATGATTGGGCGCGTTCGCGGCTGCGATCGGGACTCTTGTCGTCGACGAGGATAATCTCAACCTCACCGGCATAGCGCTGCGCGCAGAGAGAGGTCAGGAACGCTTCGACCTCGCGTTCTTTCCCGTACAAGACGGAAAGCACGCTGATCTTCGGAAGATGTCGGCGTCGATACCGATGGGCGAAATGCTCCAGCGGTGTCGCAATCGCGCCGGGATCGCCGCTCCATTCGATGACGTCGAGCCCCGCTTCGCGAGCAACCGCCGCGCATTCGGTTGATGTCGTCACAATCGCATCGATACCCGGAGCTACGCGCGGGAGAGATGAGCGAAATGCAGCTGGATCGCCGTCGACGGTAGCAATAACTGGCACGAGATTGAATCGGGCAGCTTGGAAAATCTGGGCATACCCCGGATTCAATAACTCAGGTCCGCTCAGAAACAGGTAGTCGACCTCTCTGAGAGCGGCGCACGCTTTTGCATACGGAATGCTTCCTGAGCGGAGCGCGATCTTCTCGGCGGCACGGATCAACCGACGCGCGATGGTCTCTCCCAGAACCAAGTCCTGATCGTCGCGAAGACTCATCATCGTGGCGTGCTCGAGCCGACGAGGGGTCCGACGGCTCTCCGGCAAACTGCGCACCGGAACACCGACGAGATCTCGCTCCGAAAGTCCACGCTTGTTCACGCAGGAGATGAGCCCGGTTTCTCGATCCGCCTCGAGGTTCGTATAGATCGAAGACCGCTTGGGAACGATCGAACCATACACTGCGACACCGCTTCGCTCCGTCGCGTCGGGCGACGAGAGCATCACGCGATACCACTTGCCCAAGGACTCGGGGATCGGTTCGAACGAGAAGTCTGCCCAGCTGTTGTCGTGGATGGTGATACCGTTGCGCTCCATTCGGCGAACACATGCATCACCGTGAGCGCCGACTTCATACAACTCAACCAACACCCTCGTGGGATTCGCGCGTTGGAAGGTTCCGAACAGAAACGAAAGACGATCGAGCAGGTTCGATTCCGCGCAGAAAACAAGGGGGACAGCACCGTTGCAGAGGGGGAACGCGAGCGATTCGGTCG
>JADYYL010000068.1 GCA_020853655.1 Deltaproteobacteria bacterium | reverse complement strand
CGAAGACTGGGTCGCCAGATTTGTTTCCGATCTGCGACGGACCAGGCGAAGCGAGTGTCGCTTTTTTCGAACCGCAGGTAAATACAGATCGTCGAGCCGGGGTACTGACTCGCTCACTGAGACTCCTCATTCCACTACGCGGCCCGGAGATACAGATGCAGGATCAGGAGAAATCGGAAGCGCGGGACCGGCGACAACCGGGGCGGAGTTCCACCAACTCGCTCTGGGCCGGTCGCTCGAAAGTTGACCCGGCACCTCCCTCCCTCAATGCACAAACCCTCCCGGCACTCTTTGTCGCTCAGGCGCTCGAACGCCGTTTCCTTCCCTTCGCGCGGTGTCGGCACTTCGAGAGCTTGGCCTGGGAGGTCGTGTCCTGGAATCGCACCGCACACGAAGTGTTGCTTCTCGCCAACTTGCTCAAAGAGAGATGCGGAGTGAAGCCGGGCGATCGCGTCGCGATTGTTTCTTCGACTCGATACGAATGGATCGTTGCGGATCTCGCGATTCTCTCGATCGGCGCAGTCTCCGTAGCTGTCTATCACTCTCTCACAAGTGCAGACTCAGGATTTGTCTTATGGGATTCAGACGCTCAAGTCGTCTTCGCTGAGAACGAAGAACAAGTTCGGAAGATTTGCGAAATTTCGAAAGACCCCTTCGAAGTTCCACAGACGGAATACGCACCCGCCGGCCAGATCACCTACTCGGTTCGACACATCATTTCCTTCGAAGCGTTGTCGGCTCAGGTGGATTGCGCATCGCTCCACCTCTATCATGATGTCTGCAGCGCGGAGGCGCGTGCGTCGCTTTCCGACGACTCGACTTTCGACTCGCTTCGTCAGATCTCACAACATGTCAAAGCGACGGACCTTGCGTCGATCGTCTACACGTCCGGCACGACGGGCGCTCCGAAAGGTGTCGCCCAAACTCACGACAACCACGTGGCGATGCTCGATTCCGTGATGCTCTCGGGCCTCGTTGGGCGCGGCGAAGGGGTTTTCCTCTACCTCCCACTCGCCCACTCGTTTGCACGTCTCATCGCATATGCTGTTGTGTCGTCAGGCGGCGATCTCATTTTTTCTGCGGTCACCGATCGAAAGAAGTCGAAGTTCCAACCGACCCAGATCCTGCGCGACTTGAGCGATTCGGATCCCCTCATCTTTCCGTCAGTCCCGAGACTGTTTGAGAAGGTCATGGAAGGCCTTTCTCAACCGAAGGTGTTCAAGGAGAAGGTTGCGAAATGGGCGGTCGATGTGACGGCAGACGCGCGACGCGGCACACTCGGCACCGGATTCGTTGCGAAGCAGAAGCTCAAGCTCGCTTCGCGAATCATTCCTCGAGTACGGGAGAAGGTCTTCGGCAAGAAACTGCTCTACTGCATCTCTGGCGGCGCTCCAATTTCCGTCGAAGCGCTCGAGTTCTTTCAAGACCTCGGCGTGTTGATTTGTGAAGGATACGGACTGACCGAAACGACGCCCGCGATGGCCGCCAATATCCCGAATCAAATGAAGTTTGGCACCGTCGGCCGACTCTTTGAATGCAACGAAGTGCGCATCGCACCGTTTGACGGCGAGATCGAAGTGCGAGGTCGGAATGTCGCCAGTGGATACTGGAAGTGCCCGAAAGCGACCGCTGATGCGTGGGACGCCGAGGGATGGTTCAAGACCGGAGACATCGGCGAGATAGACGAGGAGGGCTTCCTCAAGATCACGGACCGCAAGAAAGACATCATCGTACTGGCAGGCGGGAAGAAGGTACCCCCGGCATATATCGAGGGGAAGCTGAAGAATTCGGGCTTCATTTCGAACGCCCTGGTCTTCGGCGAGCGACGCCCCTATCTCATCGCCCTCCTCACACTCAATGAAGCCAACGTGCGCGCCGCGTTAGAGGAGCAGGGGCACACGCTTCCACCAGGCGGCCAGGCGATCGCACAGGATCCAAATGTACGAGCGCTCCTCAGCGCAGAAGTCTCGCGGATGAATGCAAAGCTCGCGTCTTTCGAGCAAATCAAACGATTCGAGGCCCTCGCGGAGGATTTTACTCTTGAAAACGGGCTTTTGACTCCGTCACTAAAACTGAAGCGGCGCCTCGTCATCGAACGATTTTCCGCACAGATCGACGCTGTCTACGCGCGGCCCGGCCTTGAATAGAGCGATCCTATTCTCTCTGCTCGGTGGTTACTGCTGCTTTACATGACATGTTGACCATAATACTCCTTAGCGCAGCCCTTGGAGCACCAGGGCGAATTCTCAAGGACCCTATGCACCCACGATCGATCCGACACGTCGCCATCGCACGATTCTCGCTTTTCATATTGTGCACGCTGTTTGCGGTTGGATGCTCTGGGGGCGGAGAGGACTCTGACGGAGACGGTCGGGTAGGCGGACGCGTTCGATTTCTCAACGCGGTGCCGGAGCTGGCGAGCATCGAAATTTCCATCGACCAAAAGCGGGAAGTCATTAACCTTCCTTACGGACAGGTCTCTGATTACATCGATATCGACAATCCCCGGTTCATCTTGGAAGCCTTCAGCAGCGTGAGCCCGCTCGCGCTCACCGCTGACGAATTCTCGGCGAACGAAGACGAAAGTTACATCTTAATCCTCCAAGGCGATCCGGAAATTGGAGACGATGGAAACTACGACATCTCCCCAACGATTTATCTCGAGGAATCTGAAGATCCGGCGGATGGACGATTCTTCCTACGTCTGATTCACTCGGCGCCGAGCGTCGAGAACTCCGTCGAAGCGTTCTTGACGTCAGGCGTCGTCACGCCGGGAATTCTTCCGATCATTGAGAAGGTCTCCTTCCGCCGGTCGTCGCCCTACTTCAGCGGTCGCGCCGATGATGCCGTTCTTTCCCTGTTCTCCTCGGATGGAGACAACAGCCGGTTCGTCGCCGAGACGCCTGTGATCTCGTATCAGGATGGCGACGTAGTCACCGCAGTCCTGCTAGACGATTACGGTCGCTCCGGCCGGTATAACGTCATCCTGATCTCGGACCGCGACTAGCTGGTCTTCCGGTAAGAGCAAGAGCGAGAACGGATCAGACCTCGATTCGTTCTCAGCCGAGGCCCCTGAGGACCTCGCCGGTTGGGCGAAAGCAAGTTTCGTGGCAGGGACACCCCCTGGTTTCTCGGCGTTGTTCCATCGGAGCAGACGACCCCAAAGGTGGCAGCTCGACGATACGCGAGAGCACTCTCGGCACCGATGATGACACCATCGACCCGCAGTTTTCCACTCGCCATGGAAGTTATCCGCGCGGCTGCGTCTCAACTCAGCGCGACTCTCCCTCGCGAACCCTTGACGCGTCGTCTTCTTCGCCTGACTCATAGAGTTTTCTATTGAATTTCGCCTGGAGCGCGAGCGGAATCGCATTGCGCGAATCCTTCTCTTCGGAGCGAAATGCACTCAGGCCGTGACTCGATATCGGAGACACGATATTCAATTGCGACCCGGTTATGAGCTCTCCGACAAGACCGCCTGGAGCTCGCACGAATGAACCCCTCTGTTCAAATACCAGCCTCGCTTCATGCGATCAGTTTCTTTCATCTGCGCGATACTCGTCATTCTGCTTGCAGGCGCCATCACGTTTCATCGACTCGGAGATGCGTCGATCAGACTGGATTCTGACGAGGTCATCCATGCTCGAGTCACCCAGGAGATGCATCAGTCGGGTGCATACTTCGCACCAACACACGGCGGTTACCCCTACTGGCAGAAACCACCGCTGAGCATGTGGATGTCCACCGCAGCGTTGCGTTTGTTTGGAGAGAACAACTTCGGTTTTCGGGCGGGGTCTGCAGTTTGTGGGTTTGCACTGTTTCTCCTCATCCCACTCCTCTCACAAAGACTCTTTGGAGGTTCACCGCTGCCCGGTGTGATCGCCATCCTCGTACTTCTCGGATCGAGAACGCTCATTCTTGGCGAACACGGCATCAGGACCGCGACGCCTGACGCCTCGCTCTTGCTTCTCACCGTCGCCGCCATGCTCTGCATCTGGAGTGCGCTCGCAGCACCCGCCACCGCATCCCTCGCCCTCTCTTGGTTGGGCGTCGGAGTATTTACCGGGCTCGCCGTCTACTCGAAGAGCGTCGTCGGATTTCTCCCGCTCTGTGTGATGGTTGCACTTGCTGCGCTTCCAAAGAGCGTGACTGGGATCGCGCGAGAGCGGATCGTTTTGCGGAATGTCGTCGTCGCCTGCTTTCTCGGCATCGCCATTCCCGCGACCTAGTTCCTGCCCCACTGTCTCTTCAGCGATGATGCCTGTCGTAAATTCTTTGTCGGGGAGATCTACAACCGAGCCGTCGATGGGTATCACAATCGACGTGAAGTCCTTTTCTATTATCATCAGCTCTTCACTCGTGGAGAGCTCGCGACTCCTGCGATTCTGACACTCAGCCTGCTGTTTGCCGCTGTTCAATGGTGGAAGACGCGGTCCACCGCTCTGCTGTTCCTCCTCGTCTGGGGAATCGTGCCTCCCCTCCTTCTCTCCGTTCCGCGTTCGCGGCTCCCTTGGTACATCGCCCCCTCGTTTCCTGCGCTCGCATTGATTGTGGGATTTTCGGTCACCGAAATCGCGAGATACGGCTCGCGGAGGTTACAAGAAGACCGAAGCTCACGAGTTTTCGGCATGGCCGTCCTCGCCGCCTGTTCATTCGCACTCCTGCTCATAGCGAGAGATACGGTGGCGGTAGCGACTCGCGTACACGTCGGTGGGAAACGCCTTATGATCGACCGTGCGATCGAAGAGATCGCATCGTTCGGCTCTTCTCGAGGAGAGCAGTTCGCCGTT
>JADYYL010000067.1 GCA_020853655.1 Deltaproteobacteria bacterium | reverse complement strand
TCGACGCCCGGTGTGTCGACCAGGATGATCTCGGCGTTCGACGTGCGGCGAACACCGAGAATCCGATTCCTCGTCGTCTGAGGACGCGGAGAGACCGCGGCAATCTTCTTGCCGAGGAGCGCGTTCAACAGTGTCGACTTGCCGGAGTTGGTCGCTCCGACGAGAGCAACAAACCCGCTCTTCGTTTCATTATTCATTTTCGTGTGCCCCGTCTGCGATCGTGCTCAAGTCGAGAGTCTCAATATCCACACTCTCGATCTCCGCTGTCTCCGTCTCCGCGGCGGCACCAGCGAGCGCCGTTGGCACGAGAGGCTGAACAAGCGGCGAGGTCAACAAGAGATCGCCGATGATGAAACGTTGTCCCTCAGCCAGCGTCACGGCGACTGCCGGCGGATTGAGTCGGAGAAGAGCTTCCGCAGCAGCAGCCTGTTGCGCGGCCTTCTTCGTCGTTCCGCGACCGCGCCCAACAATCTCTCCGTCGACCATCACCACGGTGACGAATGTCGGAGCATGCTCGGGTCCTTCGACCAACTCGAGGAGATAAGTAGGAGGCTCACTTCCTGCCGCGTGGAGAAGCTCTTGAAGCTCCGTCTTCGGATCGGAAGGCTGAACCTGGTCGAGCGCCTGACCGAAGACATGCGTGACTGTGTGAAACGCAGCTTCGTATCCGCCGTCCTGATAAATCGCACCGATCATGGCTTCCACGACGTCAGCTAGGATCGAGGGACGGTCTTGGCCGCCGCTCGATGCTTCACCGCGGCCGAGCCGTATGAGCGGACCGACTTCGAGCGTCCGCGCAACCTGCGCGAGCGCTTGAGTGTTCACGATGGCGGCACGCATTTTTGAAAGTTCGCCTTCCTTCGCCTCTGCGTATTTCTCGCAGAGCAGATGTGCCACCGAGAGATCGAGTACCGCGTCGCCGAGAAACTCGAGACGCTCGTAGTCGATCTTTTCGCGAGCACCGAGCGCTGACGTATGCGTCAACGCGCGAATCGCGAGCGTGTTATCTTTAAATTGGTAGCTGAGCTTCTCTTCGAGAGGCAGAACGTCGACCGGGAGATACACCATCTCCTCTTGTTCGGCATTCTCGTCACGAGCAGGATCGAACAACGAAGGACGCCGCGGCGCCTTCATGATCATGCGCTCGCCGTCCCCTTTTTCGTACTCGACTTTCTTCTTTGTTTTCTTACGCGCGCCAAAATCGTCCCAAATTTCTCGGGGACGTTGAACCGACTCTTTCTTCACACGCTGCGCGCGGTCGGCATTGTTCGGAACGACACCTAATTTTCCGGGTCGAATAACTCGCATAGGAGATAGCCATCCTGCTCGTCGTAAGAGTGCGTCAATGCCCGATACATTGCGCCGCGACGGATCTCTCCATCGGCCAAGGTCTCGAGCCCGATCTTCACCGGCAGGTATTCGCGTGACGTCCCCACCCAGAATCCATCCGACATTCGTTCGAACACGGCTTCGACGCCGCGGCCGACAAACGACTCGGTGAACTCTCGGTAGCGACGCTCTCCAAGCGCGCGCCATCGCGCCGCTCGGCGTTTTCGCTCCGCGACAGGAACTGAACCATCCAGATGGACGGCGCTGGTTCCAGTTCGCTCGGAATAAGGAAAGACGTGTAGGTAGGACAGGGGTAGCTCAAGAAATTCCTGTATTTCTTGGTCTAGCTCTTCCCTACTCTCCCCCGGAAATCCCGTAATCAGGTCTGCCCCGATACAGCACTCCGGAAGGCTCTCCCGCACATTCGTCAGGAGGTCTTTCACCTCCTTCATCCGATACCGCCGGTTCATGCGCTTGAGGAGATCATCCGTAAGCGCCTGAACACAGATATGGAGATGGTAACAGAAAGTGTGACTTCGGGCGAATAACGCCAGAATACGCGGCTCGAGGTCATTGGGGTCGATTGAACTGAGGCGAATTCTACCAGGAAACTCGCGCTCTTCGATGGCGCAGAGCAAATCGTAGAGAGAGCTTCCGATATCCTCTCCCCAGCCGCCGAGGTGCGTCCCCGTGAGCACGATCTCCCCGTATCCAAGGCCCCACAGCTTTGTCAGGTCCTCGAGGATGCGCGCTGCTGGGCGAGACGTGAGGCTGCCGCGAGAGAGCGGGATGATACAGAACGTGCAGAAATTGTCGCACCCCTCTTGAATGCGGAGGTGATAACGAGCGCGCCCGGCGCCGTCACCAGCTCCGCTGAGCGGGCCGGGCAAGTGGGAGGAGAGCGGATGATCGAGGGATATGGACTGGCGGCGTCCACCCCCTCTCCTTGCGGCCTTCGCGCTCCGCGGAACGCTCACTTCTCGTTTCGTGGCTTGATAATCTGTAATCGCCGCGAGCAATTCGGCTCGGCGGCCAGGGCCGACAACCGCATCAACCGCTCCGGTCGCTGAGAGTTTGGCACTGCCGACTTCTGCCAAGCATCCGGTGACGATGATCCGCGCTTCTGGATTGCGCCTTCGCGTCCGCTCGATCGCGCGGAGGGCTTCGCGATCGGCTTCGTCCGTGACACTGCAGGTATTGATGATGTGAATCGCGGCGCCGTCGATGTGTTCTCCAACACCGAAGCCGCGCTCGATCAGGGCGGACTGCAGATCGACAGTATCAGCGTAGTTACTTCGACAACCGAACGTCTGAAACGATACGGAGACTCGAGTGTCGCTGCTCGACATGACTACAAAGCAATCCGCTGAGACGAGATCGTTCCTCCCCCGAGCACTTCGAAATCCCCTTCTGCATCGGGCTCAATCGCGTAGAACACGGCCGCCTGACCTGGACTCACAGGACTCCATTCACCTTCAAACTCCAGTCGGGCTTCGGTCGCGGAAACTGGCGTGACAACGCAAGTCACTCCGGGATGTCGATAACGAAGCTTCGCGCGCACTCGCACGGGAGTC
>JADYYL010000066.1 GCA_020853655.1 Deltaproteobacteria bacterium | reverse complement strand
GGTAGCTCAACCCGGAACCGTAGTTCGGGCAGAACTCCTGACGCAGCAGCTCGAGAGCGAGTTCCGGATCCGAGCCGGCCCCCTCGACGAGTGTCGGCGAGGCCACAGCCAGCCAGGAGACCAACTGATCGCGCCGGGAGTTGAGCACGGTCTCCGCAATGTGGAGACCACGCATCAGCCTCATCAGCTCCTCCGTCTGAACGTGGAAGCGCTCGATCACTTCGCCGATATCCTGCCCCTCCGAGATGTCGAGCGCCGCGTGGGCACGGTTGTAATCTTGAAGCAGTTGCCGGTACGTCACCAGAACGACAGCACGGAATTCTGCGGCCGCATCCACCACCTCACGTGAGAACTCCATAGACACCACCCTTCTTCCCGATCACCATGATGGGACCTCTACTCGCGAGACGAGCAGAAGTCCCTTCATGGGCACGGAAGAAAGCGTGAAAAACAAAAATGTAACCGAACATTGATACGCATCCCGGAGCACCGAAGTGCGCCGAAATGCGAGCAGCTCGAAGTTTCGAGCTCGTCACTGAGATGAAGTTGGGAAACAACAGTCCGACGTCTTTCGTATGCCCTGGTCGGGAGAGGCTTCAGTTGCCTCCTCTCTCTTACTACATTTTGCCCGTGTAGGCCCTCATCCTCGGCAACTGGGCGTCCGTGCGACGTGCGACAGGTCTCCGCGAGATCAGGAGCTGCGCACTCGTTCCCGACATCGCCTTCGTCGCGTCGGCCCACTCCCCGTCCACACGGAGAATGTTGGGGACAGGCGGAGAGAAGCGTAACTCTTTATATCGCCCGGCATTTTTCAACCTTTGCGCGGTCGAGAGCTCCCTTCAAATGATTCTTCAGTCCGGAGTGTCTCTCGGTCGACAGAATTCCCATGCGATCGCCGGGCGAATTCATTCGGCGGCTCCGGGACCTTCCGATGCACCGTCCGTCCTCCGCGCATAACGGGCAGCTCCTCAATCAAACAATCGATATTTGAAACAGAGAGAATCACACGAGAAGAGCGAGAGGATGACTTCGCTCCAAGCGCACGCATCCGCAAGATAGACTCGGAAGTTCAAACGGCGTCGGCATTTGCCACCGCTACCCCCCGGTCGGGCAATGCGTCTCGCTTCTCTCAGGCTTTCTCACCAAGTCCAGCGAGACCGAACGCGCACATCTCTCCCCAAACAAGGTCGATCGAATCACGATCACATTCTACAAACGACACGACACTGACGGACTATTCCTCAATGCTGGCATCATCGAGAGCTCCGACTCTACGAGGGAAGAGATGGGCTGAGCAGCGAAGCTCCTCCGCGACGAATACTCATAGCCTGGCATTTCTCATAGGACCGATGGGCCCCTGTGAGAAATGCAGGATAGCGCCGTAGCGCAACAATAAGCTGAGCGGCGCGACTCAGCAGGCGGAGGTATTCAACGTCAAGAGAATGGTTGGCGGTTAAAGAACCGCCCCGTCGCGAGAAGGCGTCAGACGTTTTTACGAAGCGCCGTCTCGTAAGAATTGTCACGATACATACGGACCGCAGTCTCGGGATCTCCATCGAACACGATGTGGCCGCGCGAGACGAGGATAATCCGTTGCGTCTTTTTCTGCAGCATCTCGAGATCGTGGCTGACCATCACAATGGTCTTCTCGGACTCGAAGAAGCGACGAAACACCTCGTGGCACCGATTCTGAAACCGCTCGTCACCAACGCCAAGGACTTCGTCGACCAAGAGCACATCGGGGTCGATATCGATCGCTGTTGCGAAACCAAGTCGCGCCAACATTCCTGACGAGTAGTATTTGATCGGTGTCGTCGAGAACTCTTCGAGCTCAGAGAACGCGAGGATATTTGGGATTCGAGTTCTCATCTCCTCCGACGTGCGGCGATGGAGAGATCCATTGAGGAGAATATTCTCGACGGCGTTCATCTCAGGATCGAATCCGATACCCAACTCGATCAAGGAACCGATCGAGCCGTTCACATTCACGAATCCCTTCGAGGGTCGGAGCACGCCAGCAAGCACTTTGAGGAGCGTGCTCTTGCCGCTTCCGTTGCTGCCAATGATCCCGGTAACGGAACCGCGAGGAATCTGAAAAGACACATCGCTGAGAGCATTGAACGTCGAGAAATGCCGAAGAGACCTGGTTCGAACGGAGCGGATGATCGACTCCTTCAAAGTCGTGGGACGCTCTTTATAGGAGCGATACGCAACGGTCACATTCCGTAGCTCGATCGCGACCGATTCCGCCGTGGGCTGAGTCGTCGGTTCTATCCGCTGTTGCTGCATAGCCAGAGCCATTCGAGCGCCTAAACGAAATACATGAACTTATCTTCGGTCCGACGGAAGATCGTCAGCCCGAGCAGGAGGATGAGAAACGAGCCTGCAAAACTCAACGCGAAATTTTGCGCGTCGGGAAGGACGCCGTCGTAGAAAATCGAACGGAAGAATTCGACCTGACAAAAAAGCGGATTGAGGACGAGGTAGCGAACGAGTTCCGCTGGGAGCAGATCTCGATGATAAAGGACGGGCGTCATAAAGTAGAGCGCCTGAAGGCCGACTTCCGTGAGGTGATACGTATCGTCGTAGAATACGTTGCTTGCCGCGAGGATTAGCGAGAGTCCGACTGTCACCATGAAAAGGGGAACGAGCAGGACCGGGAAGAAGAGCGCAGAGGGTGGGAGCGGCCGACCCATAATCACCATGAGGATCAACAGCGGGACCAGCGCGAGGATCAGGTTGACCATGTTCGAGGCGGAGATCGAAAGGATCGCGAGATACTTCGGAACGGGGACCTGCGAAAATATTCGCGCGTTCTGCCGAATGCTGTGCAGCGACATCATGACGGTGCTGCCGAAGTAGTTCCAGGCGAGGAGCGCGGAGAACAGGAAGACCGCGTAATCCTTCACCGGAATGCGCACGATGTGCGAGAAGACGATTGAAAGCACCGCCATCATCGCGAGCGGGTGGATCATCGTCCAGAGATAACCGAGGACGCTCCGCTTGTATTTGATACGCAGGTCCCGGAGAACCGATTGCTTCAAATATTCGCGGTAAAGAAATGCCTGATAGAAGAAATCAGGTACGGCTCGAAGCGCGGCACTCATACTCGGGTTCGTTCCTGCATCACTCGTTTGATCTCTTTACCTTCGAAGCCGCTCAGTGCGGCGGCGCGACAGTAGCTCGGTGGCCGTTAAAAAAGTAGCCCGGCACCTTAAGAACGCCCCGCCGCAGAGGTGCGGTAAGTAACCCGGCACCTTCTGGCAACGCGGGACGAGCCTCAACGACCTGAAATCGTTGAACATAATCTGACGGATCGGAGATTTCGAGGGTGCCGAAAGCAAAAACGCTCTAACATCCCGC
>JADYYL010000065.1 GCA_020853655.1 Deltaproteobacteria bacterium | reverse complement strand
GTGCGACAACAACAACTTTCTCGGCCGACTTCATGCAACCGCTCAAAGCCGCGGCGCTGGTCAACGTGATCGTGAGCACTGCGGCTCGATATCGTGAAATGGATCTCATCTTCATACTCCAGACTCGTCGCTCTCTCCTGAACACGAGTTACGCGTTTATTCCATCCTTGAGGCGAAGCGGCCGACGCTGCTGACCCCCATCTTTCGACGGAGCCGGTGCGGGCTGCGCGCCGACCTGTCCACCCATGCGGGCAACCATTTGCTCGTACTGGCGACGTCGGCGAGCCATGTCTTCTGCGCCGAACGGCGCGAGCTCGACCGCACGACCTAGCGCGCGCGCAAAGTTTCCACCCTCTTCCTCGAGCAACGCCGAGAACAGTTGGTTGTCGTCACCATTGTTCGTCGATACCCAGTAGAACGCAGGCTCCTGCGGCAGAACGAGCGCCGCCTCCCCGATGTCAGAGAGAAGGAAGAACTGCGACTCGACGCCCTTCACCGTATTCAGCCGCAGAATCGTTTCGACCTGCTGCGGATTGAGATTGAAGAACTGCGCGGAAGTCGGGAACTTTTGTGGATCCTGACGCAGGAAGATCTTGTGCGAGCTGTTCTGTACGATCGCTCGTCCACCCTCGCCGACGTAGAAGTCTTCGGTCGACTGCGACGCCGCGATGACGATTCCCTTTCGCTTTCGATACAGCCGGAACGCCGCTTCGACGACACCGCTCGCCGTCTTACCGACGAGATCGTGCGCCTCGTCGAACACGAGGAGCTTACGGGTATCGAGCTCCGTCGGCGTGTTCATGACTTCGTCCGCCCAGAGCATCGCGACCTTGAGGAAGACGCGCTGCAGATCCGGGTTTCGGCTCAAGCCCTTGAGGTCGAATACGATGAACCGCTCCTTCAGCTCGAGCGCACCCGCGCGGTCGAAGAATCGGGCATACGTCCCATCCCCGTAATACTCGCGCATAATGACGGCGACTTCCTGACGGCGACGGAAATTCTCTTCCGTTTCGTTCGGACGCGGAGTTTCTTTGAGCACCTTGACCACGTCGCGGAGCAGGAACTCGCGGTCGCGGGACCCCTTGCGATAGCGGTAATGCGCCTCGCTGAGCGACTCGACGATCTCGTTTCGCACGAGCCGGTCGACGGGCGTTCCACCCTCGGACGCCATGTCGCTGATAATGTCGACGGCGACGTCGAACAAATCCTTGAAATCTTCGTCCGTGCGATCCGGATCCATTCCTCCCAGTCGGGCAAGGAAGTTCATCGCCGGCGCGCGCGATGGGGTTGCTTGATAGATTCGACCACCAAACAGCTTCGCCAAACGCTCAAATCCGCAAGGCTGGTTCGGCATACCCTTATCGAACACGAAGGTAATCGCGGGACGTTCAACCTTCGCGCCGTCAGGACGGCGGGAGAAGTGTCCGCGATTGAGCATCGTGATCAAGTAGCAAAGCAAATAACTCTTTCCGGATCCGGACACTCCGCTGACGAGCACGTTTGGCGCGGTGTTCGAGTCAAACAGGTCGAAGTGCACGAGCTCGCGGTTCCACAAGCTCGGGAGCACCATCAGATAGTTCTTACTCCCGCTCCAGTTCCCCCAGATCGGGAAGAGCCGAACAGCGCGGGAAGATTGAACAACGCAGGTCCAACCCGGGCCATCGGTGCTGGGATCGTAGGCGCCTGGCAATGCATTGATGAGCACGCCGAGGTCGCTGATCATGTGCGACATGCCACGCGCACCATTCAGTGCTGGGAAGAGCGCGCTGACTTCGCTCGCCGCGCGGCGGGCTTCGTCGGTCGTCTCCGTGATCTGCACGTGGTGCATGCCAACACGAACAATCTGCGAACGGTTCGAATACAGTTCATTTCGCATCTGACGGATCGTTGCGATCTGGTGCGAAACCTTTTGATTGACGCGGCCACGGTAGGAGAACTCGCGCAGTCCGAGGAGCGCGTCTCGGCGATCGAGCGTCTTCACTTGCGCTTCCTTCGTATCTTTCGAAAGCGTTACTGTGAGAATCGATTCGAGCGGCATGCTCTGAAGCGGCACCGTCATCATCGGCAAGCACTGCTTCGGCGGCTTGATCATGCTGACCGTGTGGAACACACGGCCGTCTTTCACCAGGTAGCCGTCTTCCGGATGATACGCCGGGGTATCGGAGATCTGGTTCGAAAGGATGTCATCGGAATCATAGGACGGCACGGGAACCGCATTCGCGCGACCGCGCTTGAACTTCCCGCCCTTCGTGCTGCGACGATTGAGGAGCGGATAGAGGATATCAATGAGGCCCTGACCGTCGATCCGGTGCGGAATGAGGCCGATGTCGCCCATCCGCGAAACCTTTCCTTCGATCTCGCCGCGGAACTTCTCGACGTAGCGCTTGTATTCTTCTTGGCGGTTGCTCCCTTCGGATTGCTGACGGAAGCCCTTCAAGAAAATCGAAACCGTCTGCTTCATCTCCTCGAAGAAGCCACGAGCATTCCACGCTGGGTCGTAGCGGAAGGCAACGATCAAGCGAAGGCGCTTGACGCGCCGGTTGAGATCCTCAGCTTTCGATGCGCGGCGGATCATTCGCACCCAGCGTTGCGCCATCCAGCCCGAGATTCCAGTTCGCGGATAGTCGACGAGTGAACGATGAAGGATCCCTTCGACGTCGAAGGTCGTGATCCAAGAGAACTGCATGCTAATGCGAGGATCGAGGGAGTCGATGAGTTCTTGGAGAGTTTGGCAGGCCTGGAAGGCAGATCCCTCCGAGATCGATGTGGCGGGCAACGGATGAAGTTGCCAGATCGACCAGAGAGAGGCATCGGAGTGCAGGAACACTTGCTGCTCTTCGTCCCACTTCACATATGGAAGCAGGCTATTGAAGAGAGCCTCGTCCTGATACAGCCGTTGCCGGGTTAACCTGCTGATACTCATATTCGCCGTCTGGAGAGGAGCTGACCTTCTACCGAATCGCGGCGGGCGGCAGTTGCGGCACAATCGCACCGTCTGCTACCCGAAAAACCTTCTCGTTGTGATCAAGCGAAACGAGCACTCCGCTCTCACGCCGCATCACCGCAAAAACCTGTTCGAGAGTGCCCGTCGTCGAGATCGACACCGGACGCGTCTCCAACTCACCAGCCATCTCAAGCCGATATCCAAAACTCTTGGCGAGACCGCTCATTGCTTCACCCAGAGTGGAATTTCGGTAGTTTACCGAAACCACCGGCTCCAGATACGGGGTCCTCTCACGCGCCGAAAGTGGAACTGGATGCGACAGATGTGACCAGCTTACACGTGAATACACCGGCTCAGGAGGAAGCTGACGGGTCGCCGGGTAGTAGAACTTCTCTTCGACCGTTTTTTTTGGAGCGCAGCCACAGAGAAGCGATGCCCCGACACCGACGAGAACAACTGTCGTGTTGAACAATCCCCGCATACTCTTCCTCACTCCTAATCCGTTCAACAATGCGAACTACTTCTTCGTCTCTGAATAGACCCACGGCTGAGCACCACCCTCGCCCTTCTGACCTTGGACGTTGAGCTGCCGTTCGATCTCGAATGCGTCTTGTACTGCCCACGTTTGCGGGAGCACGCGCAGGTAATAGAAGTGCGCGGGAACGAGGTCGCCGTTCTTGTTGATGTGATCCGGAATCCACATCAGCCGCACTTGCGCCGGGTTCATCACCGGATTGTAGGGCTGTGGCGCTTGCGTGCGTTGATACGAGCCCATCACCTCAAGAGCCTGCCGCGCGCGATCCGCTTCGCTGGTCGTACCATCGGCGCCGCTCGAGGAGCCGAGTGCGGGCGCGAGGCTTCGTTCGCCCAGCTCCGTCTCTGGCCCGTTGTCCTCGAAGGGATTGAGCAGATCCGCGGCACCCGAGGAGCAACCCGTCAGGCTCGTCACGAGAAGTCCTGTGAGGGCTGCCCGCGCGATCAAACTGTTCTTTGAAATCTTCATACTACCTCTTTCCCCTCTCTCATTAATCGAGCGATGAAGACGCGGCGTAAACCCCTTCGCCGTCTTCGTCTTCTTCGATCATTGAAACCTCTGCGCCCTTCGAGAACACGGCGGCTGCCTCACGGCCCGCGAGCACTTCTACGACGGGAATCTGCTTCTCATACTTGTCGACAAGCAACTGTCCGAGCCGGTTCGACGCGTCGGTCAACGCCGAAGCCGTCGCGACATCGAAGTCTTGCGGAGTCACGCTGATGTTTCTCGAATTGTTGATCCGCAGTCGATTGCTCTTGTCGTCGACGCGCTCCCCGAGTGCAGCAGCAAAGCTGTAACCCATCGTGGCGAGGATAAGCTGTCCGAGCTTATCGATCACCTTTCCGCGCATTCCACGAACGCCGTCTTCACCGACGACCCAGCCGTCAACCTTCACGACCGAGCGGCGGCCCGAGCTGTGTCGAATCGCGAGGTCCGTCAATCGATAAATCACGCGACCATCCGTTTCAGATCCCTGCGCTGCCGCGATCAATCGCGCTTCGCCGAGGTCGAGAGATGAGCCGTCAGGGCCATTCACCGGTCCTTTGAACTGGAACACGACCGGATACGGAGTTCCGTCCGTCGGGGCGGCCACGCCGGTCAGAAGTCTGACGGGAACGATATCGCCCGGAGAGATGAAGGTGCTTCGCCCCGGCGCCGGTGGCGGCGGGGGCGGCGGAGGGGGGACCGTGCTCTCCTCGAAGCCGAAGCTTCCGACCGTGGTAGGCTCTTCGAGTTGTTCAGTATCAACTGCAGCGACCTCTTCCCCACCTCGAGCCGCTCGCTCTTCCATCGACGCCTTCAGCGCCTTCTGCTCTTCATAGAGCCCTTCGACTCGATCGCCGAAGATCTGAAAGAGCCCCTCCGTCTCAGAACGATAGGATTGGAAATCGCGCTTCAGCCGATCGGTGCTGTCCTTGATCTCTCGGGACGCGCCGGCGACGTTCGCAAGATCCGCCTGAAGGGATTTGACGAGGTCTTTGTATGCCTCGCCCTGGTCAGTCATTTGACTGGCGCCCTTCTGCTCTTGCGCTCGACCGCGACCGCGACGAGTTCGATCGCCGGAGGACGCGATCATCAGGACGATCAACACGATGACGCCACCAATGGCCCACACCCGGCGATCGCTCTTGATGATCAGCTTCGCATCGTTGAGTTTCTGCTTTAAGTCCACAGCTCAATCCCTTTCAACAATTCCCACCGGACTCTGCCCCTTCGAGCAGGGAGCCCAAACCCTAAACCACTAACTCCGCTTTGCGCGGGTCACGATGTAGATCTTTCCACGGTGACCCTGCGTAATCTTTTGCTCATCCGTCAGCGGGACAGGCGAGAGCTCCCACTTGCTGGCGGAGATGGCCCGCGCGCCGTCGATACGGAACGTGGCCGGATTAATCCGTTGGGACGTGTCGAGTTTGTTCTCGACGGAAAGGACATATCCCCAATAATCGGTTCCCATGAAGATCTCGTCGACGGTGGCGTTCAACGTGCCGTCAGCCAATACCGTCTCGCCGGAAAACTTGTTCGAACGACGATAACCCGGGATGCCCTTGCCCTTACCGAGTTCGGCGACGAGCACCATCTCGCGCATCAGGCCCGCGACAGTCGTCGGTGGAGGAAACTCACTTGGAACGACTGGGGCCGGAGCAAGGCCCGCGAGCTGCGGGTTCTCTTCAATATCTGCTTCACGGGTGTCGACGATCTTGATCGCAACGTCACGCTCGCCGTCACCCGTCGCGGGCAACATACGGAGCGCATAAGAACGCTTGTCCGCGAGGTGCACGATGATCGATTCGCCGTCGACGCTCAGATGCGGCTTCGCGAACACGATCAAGAAGTTCCCTTGGCGCTCGAGCACCAGGCCCGAGTTCTTGTCCTTCTTAAATCCGCCTTCAATGTTCGACGGAAATGTGACCTGCGTTGGCTCGCCGGGCTTCACATAGACGGTCGCCTCATCCCCCGCGTAGTTAATGTCGCGCGCGCTTGCGTCGCCGCAGAACGCCAACAGTCCGAGAACTGCCGAGAGTCCCATTGCTGCCGATGTTTTCGAAAACCACGTCGCCATCTTCGTCCCCTTACTACCTCGGTTTCACCGGATGGAACTCAACTCCACCTCGGCAATGACCGCCATTGATACCGTTACATGTTCACCAATCCGCCCTTGCGCTGCTCGCCATTGCGCTTATTCAGGTCGGCTTCGGACTCATCCTCTTTCTTAATCGTTTCGAGCGCTGTGAGGCTCAGGCGAATATCGACCGCCATAATTCCATACTCGTTGAACAGATTCCGGGGGATGGTCGTCAACTTCACGTAATAAACGACCTCGTCCGTCGGAAGCGGCTGATTGCCGATCAATTTCTGGCGAACGCCGGGAACCCGAACGATCACCATATCCGGCTCCGCATCGCGATAAACGCGGATGTGTTCCGGAACAATCAAGAAGAGCTGCGTGCGACGCGTATCGAGAATGGTCTTCATCTCATCGACCATGATCTCTTTCTCGAACTGTGTCAGCGCGGGTTCCCAGAGATGCTGC
>JADYYL010000064.1 GCA_020853655.1 Deltaproteobacteria bacterium | reverse complement strand
GTACTGGAACTGCAACGTTTCCTACAATGGGAACGAGTATCCCCAAGACATGGATCTGACTCAAAGCGGATCCGCGGTGACCGGGGCTCAATACTACAATAGTGGGGCTGCAGCTTTTGCACTGGTGTCCGGCACAACGGATGGAAGCACCGCAACGCTGGAGCTGGATTACCTCAGCAGTGCTTTCTCCGCGACGGCAGTGGGAACGTATTCCGGAGATTCGATGACCGGAAGCTGGCTCAGCAATGAATCGCAGAGCGGCGTTTTTACGTGCACGAGGGTGTCGCCCGGCGAAGGAAACTCCAGTCGGCGAGATTCAGGTATCACGCTCTTCTGTAACCGCACCGGACAAGCGCTCTCCGTCGCCGACTGTTCCATCTCCGTCGGCGATAAGGGACCGCTTCCGCGAGTTACTCCGAGCGGTCCTGTCGAGTTTGCCACTCGCAACGGGTTCCTTCCGACGGCAGCGAGTTGCACTCTGATGCAGACGCCGCTTTCTCCGGGAGTGAGTAGCTGTAAAGTGCAGTTTCAGATTCCACTCGGGTTTCCAATTGCGGCCCAGTTTCCGATTGAAGCCATCTATAACGGTGACACCCGGTTTAGTCCTGCAGCGACAGAGCATCGCTTGATCGAGGCCGGTTGCGTCGGCACGCCGGACAATCCGTGTTCCGGTGCGGTGGCGCTCAGCTTTGCTGCCGTTCCGACAATATCGAAGAGCGCGATGGCGGCCATCCTCTCCTGCGGCGGCTCTACGACTGGAGCCGTGCAGAAACGTGACAGTACTTCAGGCAGCGACGCGAAGAATGAGTGTCGGTTCAAGGTAACGGCGAAGGCCTCTGCCGCGGCCATCCTCGCGCAGATCGAGGATCGGACAGAGTTGGCTCCTCTTTCGCGGCAGATTTTGCGAAATCTTTCGGCCGGAGCTTTTACCGAGTCAGATCGATACTTACTCGATGTGACTGCCGAGTTCGCAGACGAACTGTATCGCGATGAACGTGCCCACGCGCTGTTTCATACAAGGCTGACCGAACAGCAACGCGAGGAGGAGTACGAAGAGATTCAGGCGAGTGCTATCGAAGCGATGGCTTTAGGGAGGACGAGAGATCCAGAGGCCCGGATTCGTGCGCTGATCGATAGTGCGGAATCACTGATTTCAAACGGCGTTGCGCCTCGTATGAGTGCCTCACGTCGTTCGAAATACGTCCTTACCGAGGTTGGAACCGGCGAGGTTTCCGTTGGAGCAAACAAACAGAAGAACCTCAATCTCCGAGTGAAGAAAGGCTTCGGTGTCATTCTTGATGCAGCGCGTGTCGCCGGTGTCCCGAACGCGGAGGTCAATGTCGCGGTATCTTCTTCGCGCACTGGTAAGCTACCGACTGGCGCAAAACGCAAGGTGAAGTTTACGAATGACGTATCGCTCTTTCTGGCAGGAAGGAAGTAACAATAGAGAGTGGTCTCTGCGGAAGGATCGGCGTTCCGTTGCCGCTATTGAACTACTTGGCTCGAAGGTTCCGCTGTTGTCTTCATCCAATCTGTAGCTTCATTCCCTCGTGACTCGCGAGGAAGCCGAGCGACTCGTAAAAGCGAATCGCATCCGCACGCGATTTGTTTGTGGTGAGCTGAACGACGCGACATTGTCTCTCTCTCGCTCTTTCGATCGCCCAGCGCAGCATCTGCGTGCCGATTCCTCTCCCTCTCTTCTCGGAAGCGACCCGAACTCCTTCGATGAGCGCTCGCGAAGAACCCTTGAGAGTCAGATACGGGATGAATGTGAGCTGCAGTACACCGACCACCGTTCCCGCCTGCTCTGCCACGATCAGCTCGTTGTTTCGATCCGCACTGATCGCTTCAAAGGCGCGTTCGTAGCAGCTCGCGAGCGGAAGAGAGAAGTCCTCTCTCGTCTTTCCAAGTTCATCATCCGCAAGGAGTTGCACGATGCGCTTGAGATCGTCGTGGACTGCTTGGCGGAATGTGAGGATAGGTTCGTTCATAAATTCGTGTCTCAAGTGGAAGTCGTCGACCGCGGAAGAAGAGAGGACGTTTGAATGGCATGGTAACGGGTTGAATTCTATCTGTCCTTTGTTCTTCGCCACTTGTTTTGAATCGGTTTCGCTTTTCGAATGGACTCTCTTCCGATCATTCCCCGGAGTTGTCGGGGACCGAAATATCGGTCTGGAGCGGCTCAGCCTACGATCTTCAACTTCTCCCGCTGCGCTGCCGACCTGATCACGCTGGCGAGCATCTCAACGATACTCGTGTCGACGAAGGACGGACGGTAAATCAATCCGACGCTACGAGCGGCCACGTCCTCGGTAAGAGGAACGTAGGAGACTCCATCGCCCTTCCGAATAGCAAGTTGAGGAACGAGCGTTATCCCCGCCCCAGTCGCGACCATGCTTCGAAGTGTCTCTATGCTTGTGGCAGTGAGGTCTGCATCCGCTGTGCCCTGCGAAAGTTTACAGAGCGACAGCGTCTGATTTCGCAGACAGTGTCCTTCTCCCAGGAGGAGAAGTTTCTCGCCTTTGAGGTCTCTCGTGCTCAACGTTTGTCGGCGTGAAAGCGGGTGAGCATCCGATACTGCGACGTAGAACGGCTCCGAGTAGATGGAGATCTCCTCGAGCCCCCGCTCTTTCAGCGGTGTGCTGAGGATGGCGACATCGATCGATCCGTCCTTAACCAACCGAACAAGCTCCGCTGTCTGCGCCTCGATGAGCGAAAGCTTTTGCCCTTGAATTCCTTTGCTCAGGCTGAGGTTGATTCGGGGAAGGAGATAGGGAGAGATGGAGGGAATCACCCCGAGCCGAAGTCGACTATGTTTGCCACCAGCCTTGCCACGGGATTCCATCTCCGCGGCAAGACGCAGAATCTCTCGCGCGAATGGGAGAACCTCCTCTCCGAGCGAAGTGAGGATTGCCTCTCTCGGCAACCGCTCGATAAGCTTCCCGCCGACGTCGGCCTCGAGCTTTTTGAGCTGCATGCTCAGGGTCGGTTGCGAAACACTGACCACGCGCGCGGCCTTTCCAAAATGTCGGTGGTCTGCCACTGCGACGAGATATTCGAGCTCTCGGAGGCTAATTTTCATGTCCAGTGTGCGATTCGGAGGGGAAGTTGAGCTGATAGATAATATCTATCACAAGGATGGTTCTAATCAATTTTACTTATCTCGCTAGAATGCCCATGCTCTCCACCGGATAGCCCGTTTCTGCGAGAGGCAAAGGATCATGGACAACACCGACAAGACTTCTGAGAGCAAGTGCCCGTTTTCGAGCAAGACACCCAAGGCAACAGCCGGCGGAGGAACGACGAATAGGGAGTGGTGGCCTAATCAGCTCCGACTCGACATTCTTCACCAGCACTCTTCGAAGTCGAACCCGATGGGTGAGAGTTTCGACTACGCGAAGGAGTTCTCCTCGCTTGATATCGCCGCGGTCAAGAAAGATCTCGCTGAACTCATGACCAACTCTCAGGAGTGGTGGCCCGCCGACTTCGGTCACTACGGACCGTTATTTGTTCGCATGGCGTGGCATAGCGCCGGAACGTATCGAACCGGCGACGGTCGCGGCGGCGGCGGAAGGGGACAGCAACGCTTTTCTCCGCTGAACGCATGGCCCGATAACGTGAGCCTGGACAAGGCGCGCCGGCTCATCTGGCCGATCAAACAGAAGTATGGACGCAAGATCTCCTGGGCGGATCTCATGATCCTCACGGGGAACGTCGCCCTTGAGACGATGGGCTTTAAGACGTTTGGTTTTGCCGGCGGACGTGAGGACGTTTGGGAGCCTGACCAGGATGTTTACTGGGGAAGTGAAGAAAAGTGGCTTGGAGGGGACGTCCGGTATGCACACGGCTCCGAAGGTGTGCCGAAACAACACTCCACGCTTGTAACCGATGATAAAGCGGACGGTAAGGTTCATGGGCGTAACCTCGAGAACCCCCTGGCTGCGGTGCAGATGGGGTTGATCTATGTGAACCCCGAAGGCCCGGATGGAAATCCCGATGTGCTTGCCGCCGCGGCAGACATTCGTGAAACGTTCGCGCGGATGGCAATGAATGACGAAGAGACGGTCGCTTTGATCGCCGGAGGTCATACGTTTGGAAAGACTCACGGCGCAGCCGCTGCGACTCACGTTTCGGTCGATCCCGAAGCTGCCGAGATCGAGCAGCAGGGCTTTGGCTGGAGTAACTCGTTTGGATCCGGAGTTGGTGGAGACACGATCACCAGCGGGCTCGAGGTAACCTGGACGAAGACGCCGACGAAGTGGAGCAATGATTTCTTTGAGCACCTCTTTGGCTTCGAATGGGAGCTGACGAAGAGTCCAGCGGGAGCACATCAGTGGAGGCCGATGCAGGGCGCGGGATCGGGCTCGGTGCCTGCGGCCCACGATCCTTCGAAGCGAATTGCGCCGTCCATGCTGACGACCGATCTCGCGCTTCGATTCGACCCGGCATACGAGAAGATCTCACGGCGCTTTCTCGAGCACCCGGATCAGTTTGCAGATGCGTTCGCACGTGCTTGGTTCAAATTGACGCACCGAGATCTGGGCCCACGCTCACGCTATCTCGGCGCCGAGGTTCCGGCAGAAGAGTTGATTTGGCAGGATCCTCTCCCCGCGGTGAATCACCCACTCGTCAACGAGACGGACGTTGCCGCTCTCAAGGCGAAGGTGCTTGCTTCTGGGCTGAGCATCTCTGATCTCGTCTCAACGGCGTGGAAGTCCGCTTCGACGTTCCGCGGTTCGGACAAGCGTGGCGGCGCAAATGGCGCGCGACTTCGTCTCGCTCCGCAGAAGGATTGGTTGGCGAACGAACCGGAGAAGCTCGCCAAGGTATTGAGCACCTTGGAGCGCATTCAGCAGGAGTTCAATGGTTCGCAAGTGGGTGGAAAGAAAATCTCACTCGCCGATCTGATTGTGCTGGCTGGCTGCGCTGGTGTGGAGAAGGCGGCGAAGAATGCTGGCGTTGAAGCACGAGTTCCGTTCACTCCCGGTCGCACCGATGCGACTCAGGAGCAAACCGACGTCGAGTCCTTCCAAGTGCTCGAGCCGGTCGCCGACGGTTTCCGCAACATGCAGAAGGCAAGATTCGCCGTCACAGGCGAAGAGCTGCTGCTTGATCGTGCCCAGCTCCTCACGCTGACGGCTCCTGAGATGACAGTGCTGATCGGGGGACTCCGCGTGCTCGGTGCGAACTTCGGTGGGTTGCGCCACGGCGCGTTCACGGCGCGAACCGAGGCCTTGACGAACGACTTCTTCGTCAACCTGCTGGACATGAGCACCGTGTGGAGCGCCGTCGACGAAAGTCGAGAAACGTTCGAAGGTCGGGATCGCAAGACCGGCGCGGTCAAGTGGACAGCAACGCGAGTCGATCTCGTCTTCGGCTCGAACTCTCAGTTGCGAGCGCTCGCCGAGGTCTACGGATGTAGCGATTCGCACCCTCAGTTTGTTCAGGACTTCGTTGCCGCTTGGGCTAAGGTGATGGAACTCGATCGGTTTGATCTCCGAGCTTCGTAGGAACTGAGATTCGAGTGTTGTGCACACGGCCGGGGCACTTTTGCCGCAGTGTGCTGAAAATCTGGCGGAAGGATGTCTCTTTCCTCCGGGGGGCGACTCACAATGGCTGCGTTGTTTCAGCCTTCGTGAGTCGCCTCAACCTTCTTTCCTACCTGTCCGAGGACTCGAGCTACACGCTTTCTGCCGCTTTGCTCTGCCGTTCTGAATGGAGCTCGAAGAACGCGCGGATCTCTCGGATCGGGTTCATGTCCGGAAACACCTCCATCACGACAACGCTCACTTCCTGCTCTGACCACTCCTTTCGGGAGGACTCGATCCGTTCCAGCATCGAACGGGGTTGAGACCTCGCCTGAACGATCCCGTTCTCGTTCTTCAGCAGGAATGCCATCCGTTCTGTAGGTGCCTCCACGATCACAAGGAGGTGCTTGAACAGCGGCTCTTCCGGGAAGAGATACCGAACCGGGAGCACGGAAGCGAGTCGGTCGACGAGTTGATCGTAACGCTCTACGGACTCGCGAAACGCTGCTGCGTACTGATCGAAACGGTGGTGTGCCGCGACCAACGCTCTGTCCAGCGCTTCGCCATCGGCAAGTACTGGTTCCTGCGTTTCGCCGGCCAGGAGTCGAACCTCGCCGGACTTGAGCTGTCCCGCGATCTGTGTGAGCTCGTTGTAGACCCGCTCGCGCGCGCCCTCGATGCGAGCTTCGATCTCCGCGATGGAGTGTGGAACCACGCTTCTTTCCGGCATGAAATCAGGGAACTGATGCTCACGGCGAATCTCCTCCGTCGCGAGCTGCCGCAAGATCGCTTCGCGATAGGTGTTGAGCAGCGCGGGAGCGACGTCGCGTTGGCCCTCGACAAGAGGACGAAGCGCTTCCATCGTGGTTGAACCGCCGCCGGAGAGCGACTCAATCATCGCTTCAAGTTGCGGATGAAGCGAGCCTGGTTCCCCGCCATCGACGAGGAAACGGATCGCCGAGAGACTCCGATGCACGGATACAATCGGCATTCCATCTGTGCTCAGCGGTCCCTGCCATGAAGACAACTGATTGTCGTAGTCTGCTCGCTTCTGCGAGTTTCCGAGGACAGCGTATGCCTCGTTGAGGAGCGTGGAGTGGTTTGTGGCTCGGGAGCGGAGCTCCTCTGCCATTCCCTCCAGACGATCCGGATGATATTCCGCCCGGCGCAGCTTGAAGGCTTGCTTAATCTCTCCTGCGCTCGCCCCGCGGGCGACGCGGAGCACGGCGTAGTAATCGACGAGATAGTCCACGCCTGCGCGTGGCGTCATCGGGATACCCTCCAATCCTCACGAACCTTCGTGAACTTCTTCTACCCAGAGAAAAGAGACCGATCGAGCTTACCGAATTCTCTGACGAACGAGAAGCAGGGGCGAAAATGAGAGGGTCTACTGCCTGTGAGAGGAGAGTGAGCCTTTCTGTTGAGGATCAGTGTTTACGACTCCGATTCTAACCAAGTCGCCACGCCTGGGTCGTTTCGCGTGCGCCCCTCTCGCGGGCGTTGTCTGTCGTCGATTCAAAGCGTGTCGATGGCGAAAATGCCTTTGCGCGGAACTCGTCACCAACCGCTTGCCCAGGTTGAAGCGGTACAAAGTTCCGTCATTTAAAAACACAAACTGGGAAGAAGGAGGACTCGTCATGAGCCTCCCTCTCTCAGTGCTCAGGTACTACAGCGAGCGGAATCGAGGGTGCGTGCGTCCGCAGTGCTGACACCAGCTGCGGAATGCGGGGCGCGCCGAAGTCGAGCGAGAGTACGGCAGAAGCCGAGGGTGCCAACCCCACGAGCGAAGATCTGCCTTTGCCTCTTCTCTGGTCGCGTAGACCTTCGTGACGATCGTCCGCAAGATCAGCGACTTGGCGGCGTTCCCCGTCGCGACGATACCGATCCTGAAGCTTTGGAAGCCGCGGTAGTTGAGACTCTCGATCAGCACCCCGGCGTCGAAGCCATCATGCGCGAACGTTGCGTTCGAGAGATCAATCAGCAGCCACTTTGCGCGCGTGCCGCCGAGGGCGACGATCGCGCGGTCGATGTGCCAGCTCGCGGTCGGCTCGAACGCGCCTTCTGCCTTGAGGATCACGGTGTTGCCGATCTGTTCCCGGATCCACCCACACTTCTCATCCCGACGTCGTGACATAAGTACCCTCCCTGCCCAAAGTTGGGCAAAACCGAAGAAAACAAAAATGACGGAACTCTGATGGGTGAGGGGAGAGAGCGACAAGAAGTGCGCACTATACACGAAGGCATCGAGAGATCGAAGGATCGAACAAACGCGGGTTGTACGGAAGATCGGGCCGCCAATCGCGAGTAACAGTG
>JADYYL010000063.1 GCA_020853655.1 Deltaproteobacteria bacterium | reverse complement strand
TTGAGCGACTTCAGCGACGACCAGCCGGATCGCATCCTGTAGACCGGCAACCGTCGCGCCGTAGGCAGCATCTTGCGCTTCGAGATTCCGTCGTAACCGGCCCAGGAGATCGATCTCCCAATACACGTCGACACCTGCGGCATAGAGTTCGTAACTGAACCCTTCGCGTGATCCACCAGGGAATCGCACGGTCGATACTTGGCTCGACTCATATTCGCTCTTGGCTGTCCCACCGGGGAACAGCGACGTGAATGCTTCACGTCGAACGGCACGAGCTTCATTCACGCGGCTCAGCGCGACATCAATGTCTTTGTTCCGTTCGACCGCGCGAACGATGAGCGAATCGAGCAGCGGATCGTTGAACCCCTTCCACCACTCGAGTCCTGCTGACTCAGCAAGGAATGTCTCGGGTGCCGTGGCGGTACCTGCAAACTCTGATGGGATCGGCAACTCAGGCTCGGTGTAATCCGGGCCGATGGCGCAACCAGAGGAGACGATGAGACCAAGGAGCAATAGTTGACGTGACACCGTGGTGTTTCTCATGAGGCGTGGGCCTCCCGACCGTAATGAGCATTCGCGACAGGCGCAGGGTGGACATTGTCTCTCGAGCGGGCGCCGTGCTGCCGTGCAACGAGCGTGTAGATCGCCGGCACGACGAACAACGTGAATGCGGTTCCGATGATCATCCCGGAGACCAACACAATCCCGATGCTGTTTCGAGCACCGGCACCGGCGCCGGTCGCCAGCACAAGTGGGAAGTGGCCGACGACGGTAGCAACTGACGTCATCAAGATCGGTCGGAGCCGGGTGGCGGAGGCGTGAATCACAGCCTCAAACTTACTGAGTCCCTCCTCCTGCATTCGATTCGCGAACTCCACGATGAGAATTCCGTTCTTGGACACCAAACCGACAAGCGTGACGAGACCAACCTGCGAGTAAATGTTCAGCGTCGTCGCATCAAGAAACACGAAAGCAAGGGCGCCAGAGAGCGCGAGAGGGACCGAGCCTGCTAGGATAATGAATGGATCACGGAAGCTTTCGAACTGCGAGGCGAGCACAAGATAGATGATGAGCATCGCAACGATGAGCGTGCCGACGAGCTTCTGTCCTTCGGCCCGGAGCTGACGAGATTCGCCCGCGTAGTCGACTGTAAAACCAGCCGGGAGAATCTCCTCTGCCGCCTCTTCGAGCACCGTCAGTGCGTCATCCAGTGTCGCGCCCGGCGCATACGCCCCTTGAATGGTCACAGAGTTGAGCTGCTGGAATCGGCGGAGCTCACGCGGCTGAACGCTCTCCTCAAGTTCCGCGATCGCAGACAGCGGAATGAGCGTCTCATTCGGCCCGGTCACATAGATGTCACGCAACTGCTCGGGAACGAGTCGCTCCGAACGTTTGAGCTGCGGAATGACTTTATAGCTCCGACCGCTCATGTTGAAACGGTTCACGTAGTTTCCGCCGGTGGCGACTGAGAGATCGCGCCCGATCTGATCGAGGCTCAAGTTCATCGCCGCGACTTTATCGCGGTCAATGACGATTTCTGTTTGCGGTAGATCGAACTTCAGATTCGCATCGGCAAACATGAATTTTCCACTCGCGAAAGCACGACCTACCAGCTCCTGCGCAAGAGGCTCAAGGACTCTCGGTTCTGCAGTCGTCGAGATCACGAACTCCACTGGAAAGTCCGATCCACCGGGAAGCGGAGGAGGCGTTGTTACAATCACTCGAACGCCGGGGATCTGGCTCACCTTGCCCCACGCCTCACCCTCCAACTCCATCGTGGTGCGAGATCGTTCGCTCCACGGCTTCGTCACCATTCCGGAGAACCCGAATGTCGGGCCAGTCAGTTGAAACGACTGCCCGTACTCGGGGAACTCGCGATACACGTCCGTGACCTTCGTTGAGTAGATCATGGTCTGGTCCAACGACGCATTCGGCGCCGCCTGCACAATGCCAAACACGACACCCTGGTCTTCACGCGGAGCAAGCTCCTTCATCGAGAACATGTAAAACGGAAATATCAGCAGCATGATCATCGCTGCCGCAGCCAGGATTCCTGGACGCCAGGTCAGCGTTCCACGGAGCGCTCGGGCGTAGCGCGTCTGCAGTCGCTCAAAGAAATGCTCAACGCGGTCCTTGAAACCACCATCTCCTTCCGAGCGCCGAACAAGCACCGACGACATCATTGGCGAGAGCGTCAGCGCAACGAAGCCGGAAATAACCACTGCACCGGCAAGGGTAAAGGCGAACTCCCTGAAGAGTGTTCCGGTGAGGCCGCCCTGAATCCCAATCGGTGCGTAGACCGCGGCAAGGGTGATCGTCATGGCGATCGTGGGTCCCACAAGTTCTCGCGCGGCTTTGATCGCAGCGTCGAATCCCGACAGCCCTTCGGCGACGTGCCGCTCGACGTTCTCAAGCATAACGATCGCGTCGTCGACCACGAGTCCGACGGCCAGAACGATTGCCAGGAGCGTCAGCAGATTCAACGTGAACCCGAAAAGATACATCATCGCAGCGGCGCCGATCAGCGACAGGGGGATGGCGACAACCGGCACGAGAACGGATCGCAGAGAGCCGATGAAAAGAAAAATCACAACGATCACGATAGCGATCGTTTCAGCCAGTGTTTTGACGACTTCATCAATGGCATCCGCGATGTACCGCGTTCCATCATATGGAACGCTGAACTTCATGCCGCGCGGGAGTGCGCCTTCAATCTCCGGAAATGTTTCGCGAACAGCAGCAACAACCTCGAGTGAGTTTGCATTGGGCAGTACCCAAACCCCCATGAACGTCGCCTGCTTTCCATCGAAACGAACGTCCTCGTCGTAGTTCTCCGCTCCGAGAACGACGTCGGCAACGTCCGAGAGGCGCACGAGAGTCGCCCCGTCTTGCTTCACGACGAGGTTTTCGAAATCTTCCCGCGACTGAAGGTCGGTGTTCGTCGTGAGACTCACGGTGATCATCGACCCTTTGGCGTTACCGGGAGCGGAAAGGAAGTTGTTCCGTTGCAGTGCCGCCTCAACATCGCTCGGGCTGATCCCTCGCGCCGCCATCTTTTCTGGTCGAAGCCAGATGCGCATCGCGAATGTGCGAGCGCCGAGAATGTCCGCCTTCTGCACCCCGGGCACCGACGAAAGCTTCGGCTGCACCACGCGGGTGAGGTAGTCGGTAATCTGATTCGCGGCGAGCTCATCGGAATAGAAGCTCAAATACATCGAGGCGAATCGGTTATCGCTCGTCTCCACGTCGATGATGGGAGCCTCAGCTTCGGGCGGGAGATCATTCCGCACCTGAGCAACCTTCGCCTGAATCTGCGTGAGCGCAGCATTGACGTCGAAGTTCAGCCGCAGATGCGCGGTGATGGTACTCAGTCCTTGGGCGCTCGACGACTCGAGGTAATCGATCCCATCCGCGCTCGCGATAACGCGCTCTAATGGGGTCGTGATAAACCCACGCACCAGATCGGCGTTGGCACCAACATACGCAGTCTTGACGATCACGACGGCGACGTCGCTTCGGGGATACTGCCGAGTCGCGATGCTCCGGATCGCCTGATACCCCGCAACGAGGATCAACAGGTTCACGCATATCGCGAGAACGGGGCGACGGATGAATGTATCGGTAAACGCCATGCTCTTCCTGTGGACGGTGACTTGAGGCTCTTAGCGGACAAAACGTTCGAGCCTCTGATCTGTTTCGAACAGAGACCTTCTAGGTGTCGGGTGGCGATGGGAATGCGTCGGCACCTGGCATCACGCTGTTGTTCACGAAGACATCTGCTCCGGGTCGAAGCTTGAACGTTCCGGAGGAGACAACCTCTTCGCCGCCTGTGAGTCCCGAGAGCACGGCGATCTGATCGCCACGACGTCGCCCAAGCTTGACCACTTGAGGTTTCGCGACGAGCTTCTCCTTTCCATCTTCGCCTTTCGATTTCTCGATTACGTAGACGGTATCGCCATACGGCGCATACTGAATCCCCGCGGCGGGAACTCGAACAATCTTCTCGAGACGGGGGAGGATGATGCTCACGCGCGCAAACATACCTGGACGAAGCTTCTCCTCCACGTTGGTGATGAGTGCTTGCTGTTTGAGCGTGCGAGTCACCGGATCGATCTCTGGTTGCACTGCAGTCACCGTCCCGCGAAACGTTTCTCCGGGATACGCGTCGACCGTCACTTCTACTACTGCCCCGCTCTTTGCTTCGCCGACCGCCTGCTGAGGAAGGGAGTAATCGATATAGAGTCGATCAAATGACTGTACCGAAACAACGGGAGTACCCGCTGAAATATACTGCCCGATGTTCACCTGCCGGATCCCTGCTCGACCATCGAACGGCGCAACGATCTTCTTTCGCTGCACCCGTGCACGAAGTTGCGCTGCGGCGGCCGCACGATCGCGAAAGGTCGCTTCTGATTGATCGAGTTCGGCTTGAGAGTTCGCCTGCTTCCCACGCAATGCGCGCTCGCGCTTGACGTTCAGCGTCGCGAGCTCGAGCTGGGCGAGCGCGCCCTGTAACTCAGCGTCTTCAACCGAAGTGTCGAGTTCCACGAGCACCTGGCCCGCTTTCACCAACTCGCCCGACTCGAAGAGGACCTTGTTCACCCGTCCCGACTCTTCCGCGCTCAACGTTGCGCCGCTTACTGGCGAAAGGGAGCCCACCGCAGCGATCAACACCGGCCATTCTTCGGGCGTCGCGATGGCTGACGTGACGGACTCGGGAGGCTGGCCGCGGCTCATCGCTTCAGCGATTGCGGCGGTGACCTTGAAGTATTTTACGACGGCGAGAGTGAGGATGAGAGCGAAGGTCGCACCCACACAGATGAAAACTTTTCGCTTCATAGAATTCGTTCCTTAATCGGGAACTCTTCTACCCCTTCTGCATGGAGCAGGCAAACCCGTCGGCCCGTGGATTTCGCTGGAACATGCCGAAATCACGCAGGAACCAAAGAGGTTGTTAGACGAATGTCTAACTATGTGAATTGTGGAAAACCCCGGAGCATCTCAGTCATTCGGTGCTCGTATGTCGCGTTCTCGAGAATAAACTGTCGCGCTGCCGGCCCGGAGCTCAGGAACTCTTCGTTCCGCATTGCGCCCCGACTGACGTAGAGCAGTTCCTCGAGGTTCGTGAAGGTCCGGATATAAGGCGCGTTGCGGGGGAAGATCTTGGTGAGCGCCGGTACCGCGTTTGTAATGATTGGCAGTCCGCAACTGAGCGTCTCAAACACGCGCATGTTCACGTCGAAGGCGTGATCCGTTCCGAAATACGAGCTGATGTTGAAACCGACCCGGCACTGACGAAGGAGCGCAGCGCCCTCCTCCTTCCACGCACCGCCGTGCCCCTTAAAGCCGATCTTGAAGAACCGCGAATTCACGAGGAGTTCTAGGGCCGAAGCCCGACCCCGATCCCAGACGTTTCCAACAAATCCAATATCGAAGATCTTGTTTACCGCGGGCGCATCGGTCCACACCTCCGGATCCGCGGCGAGCGGAAGCCAGTTCACATTCTGAACGCCATCGTGGCGACACTGCTCAAAGTCCTCGCGTTGCGCCTGAAAGACGCGGCCTCCGCAACGGTCGATCAACTTCGCATTGGCAAGGTCTCCCGGCTTGCGCGTCTTGCCATCGGCATGATGGCGATAGTCGATGAACCAAAACCCGACGTTCGACAAGTCCGCGTTCGCGAACGGTGGCTGCGAAAAATCAAACGTGCCGCCGCTGTCGACGCAAAAGAAGAGATCGTGCAGCTTGGCTTGGAAGCTGACGCCGAACTCTGCGGCCCCGATGATCGTCGCCTCGTGCCCCATGTTCACCAGCGCCCGGGCGACATACTCACTCGTGTTGCCACGGTGAAACTCAGCGACAGGAATTGCAATCTTCATACCCCTTCCTTCGCCGTGAGCAGCGCGGCGCCAAAGACGCCGGCGCTATCGCCAAGCTGATGTTGAACTATCTGCGTGTGCACCCGACCGTCATTGAAGATCCACGGCCGAATCGCCTCAACCCCGCGAGTATACAATTCCGGGATATTACTCACGCCACCGCCAAGCACGACGATATCGGGATCGAGGATGTTCAGCACAACCGCGATGGCTTTACCAAACTCCGAACAAAGCCGATCGATGGTCGCAATGGCATCTGCGTCATCTCCCGACAACGCGCGCTCCCGGATCTTGGAGAGCTTTAAGCGCTCGCCGCTGCGCCGCTCGTAGAACGCTTCGAGCTTCGGGCCTGCGAGCACCATCTCGACGCAGCCTCGCTTGCCACAGTAGCACTGCTCCGAACTATCGGGTTGAAGGACATTGTGCCCCCACTCGCCGCCGATGCCGTGTCGTCCGGAGATCACTTTTCCGTCCACGACGACTCCGCCTCCGGTGCCCGTTCCGAGGATCACCCCGAAGACCACACGGCTCCCCTTTCCGGCGCCAAGTGTGGCCTCCGCCAGCGCAAAGCAGTTCGCGTCGTTGGCATGTGCAACTGAAACGCCGAGCAGTGACTGCAAATCCTCGATCAGCGGCTGGCCATTCATGCAGACGGGGTTCGAGTTCTTGAGCAGGTGGGTATCGGGCTCGACCGCGCCAGGATGCGCGAGGCCGATAGCGCGCGGGGCGATGCCGGTCTCCGACGCCATCTTCTGAACGAGGAGCTGAATGCGAGAGAGGATGTGTCGGTAGCCTCGATCGGCTTCCGTGTCGACGCGAATGCGGCAGAGCGGCGACCTCGAGTCAGTCGACTCGAGGATCACGCCCTCTATCTTCGTGCCCCCGAGATCGATGCCCCAATACGGACCCACAGGATCTCCAGAAGAAAAACCGAAAAAACCCCACGCACCACTGGTTACGCGTTGTAGCTCGTCGAAGCGGTCGATCCTCCACGCCCTGTCCAATTGGTGTGGAAGAACTCGCCGCGCGGCTTATCCGTTCGCTCATATGTGTGAGCGCCGAAGTAATCGCGTTGCGCCTGCAATAGATTCGCGGGGAGTTCCGCGGTGCGATAGCCATCAAAATAGGAGAGCGCCGTCGACATCGCCGGAATGGGGATTCCACTCATCGCGGCTTGAGCGGCTACTTTTCGCCAGCTCTCTTGGCCCTTCAACATGGCTTCCGCGAAGAACGGATCGACGAGCAGATTCGGCAGCTCCGGCTGACGGTTGAAAGCCTCGGTAATCTTACCCAAGAACTTAGAGCGAATGATGCAGCCGCCGCGCCACATCAACGCAATCCCGCCGTAATTGAGCTTCCACGAATACTCGTGCGCAGCGGCGCGCATCAGCACGAAGCCCTGCGCGTAGGAGACAACCTTAGAGAGGTAGAGCGCCTGAGAGATGTCGTTGATGAACTGAGCCCGATCGCCGCTAAACTTCGTTGCAGGTCCACGGATGATCGAGCTCGCCGTCACGCGTTCCTCTTTCTGAGAAGAAAGGCATCGAGCAAAGACTGCCTCGCCGATGAGCGTCACCGGGATACCGAGATCGAGCGCGACCGTGGCGGTCCACTTTCCCGTCCCCTTCTGCCCGGCGGCGTCGAGGATCGTGTCGACGACATGCTTGCCGGTTTCTTCGTCCTTCTTTCGAAAGATGTCCGCCGTGATCTCGATGAGAAAGCTGTCGAGATCGCCTTTGTTCCATTCCGTAAAAACGTTGGCGAGTTCATCGTTCGACAGCCCGAGCACGGACTTCATCAAATGATAGGCTTCGCAGATGAGCTGCATGTCGCCGTATTCGATGCCGTTGTGCACCATCTTGACGAAGTGGCCGGAGCCGCCGTCACCAACCCAGTCACAGCACGGAACATTGCCGTCGACCTTCGCGGCGATCGTCTGAAAAATCTTTTGGATGTGCGGCCACGCAGCAGCCGACCCGCCGGGCATCAGTGAAGGGCCGTGCAGAGCCCCTTCCTCACCACCCGATACCCCGCTGCCGACAAACGACAGTCCTTTCGACTCGAGGTAGCGCACTCGGCGCTCGCTATCCGGATAATGCGAGTTGCCGCCATCGATAATGATATCGCCGGGCTCGAGATACGGGAGCAACTGCTCGATGAAATCATCGACAGCAGCGCCTGCTTTCACCATCAGCATGACCTTGCGCGGCCGCTCGAGCGATTCGGCGAGTTCCTTGATCGTGTGCGCCCCGATGAAGTTCTTTCCTTTGCCGCGACCGGCAAGGAACGCGTCGACTTTCGACGTGGTGCGGTTGAACACCGCGACGGTGAACCCCTTGCTCTCCATGTTGAGAACGAGGTTTTCGCCCATGACGGCGAGTCCGATGAGGCCGATGTCTGCTTTCTTCATAGTTGCTCTTTAAAGGGCGGCTCGTGCTCGTTCAAGGCCACGAAGCGGGCCGAATTGCGGCTGAGATTTGCGACCGAACGTAGCACCAAGATCGCGCCAATGCGAATGGATTGACGGGTCTTCCCCTCATGGGATGTGGTTGCGGGCTCCCTATATCCGCACGCCTGCCAGGAACCGAGAATACGCGCGCCATTCGTAACGCAGCTTTCAGGAACGAGCTTCTGCCACTCTCCTTTTCCCAAGGCAGCGACGTGCCTGTAGGACTTCAGCCGCGGGACGAAATCCACCGATTGGAACCGGGTTGTCTCTCACTGTTCCACAACTCGAAAAATTTGCGCTAGCCACTCTCCACTGCGTGCGAGGCGAAGGTATCATGAACACCAGTTCGCAATTCTCGAGGATACGAAGCACAGAGTCCGTGAAAGATGACGGAATCTCCCGAATACCGGCGAAATTACTGCCGCGCCGAAATCACCCTCTTTCGATCGGGATCTGCTTCTCGGGGGAAGAGCGTCAACCGAAGCGTGGCGATCGGCGGGAGTAACGAGATCTCATCTTAAAACTTCTCAGCAATCCGGCGGGGTTGCCAACTCGCCTATCAAGCGGATTTCAGCAGCCATTCGCGGTTTCTCCTATGCGCGACTGTTTCAGAAATGAGCATAACAGCGTGTACAGTGGGGGGCGTCGCTAGAACCGGCGTTCTAGCTCTTCGCAATAGCCGCGGACCTCTAGCTGCGGTATAATTCGGAGGTTTCTCTGCAGGCCACTGATTGGATGGAGGAACGTCGCGGACCAAACGTGACTACGTTCTGGCGAGATTACTTCGCGGGAACATGGATACGCAGCGAGCATCACTGCTCGAGGCGAATGGAGGGGTGGAGCTCAGCGATCGAGGATACCTTCGGGCCGCAAACCCGGACCGAACTCGCTGGGTGAAATCAGTCGGCTCTTTCTCAAAATCAAACACAGCAGTTTTGACTTTCTGTCGCCTTCGATCAGAGCGCATCGATCGAGATCCGTTCTGCTCGGAGGCACGCAAGGTGTCATAGAAGGGAGAAGAGGGAGTGGCCGATCAGCTCATCTGCACAGACATGGACGGCACGTTCATCAGCGACGCATACGATTTCGCGTTTTCGCTACCAGGGCTCATCCATGCACGCGTGCGAGGAGTTCGAATAGTGTACGCGACGTCGAAGACCTGCGCCGAGATGCGTGCACATCTCAGCGCAGTTGAAGCAAGGATCTGCACGCTCAAGGAGGAGGACCTTCCTGGCTGGAAATCGTCGGACCGCGACTTCGCTCGAATGAACGCATCGATGCTCGCACGCGCCGATGTAATCTTCGAGGGAGGCGCCGGAATGCTGCTCGCGGACGCCGGGCTCAGTGCGCGTTTCGGCAACATCGTCGCTCTCGGCGAGAGGCGATCTGTCGTTGCGAAAGCGCTACGTCGCGCATCGCTCAGCGCAAACGTTCGAGTCCGTCTCTTCACGGAGATGGCCGATGACGAACTGGCGCTGCTCACGGGCTTTACGTCGGTGCGCCAGTGCCAACTCGCCAAAGCGCGGCTCTACACCGACCCCTTCACCATCGATGATGGCGAGGACGGTCGGCGACGGCTCGAAGAGGCACTTGCTCCGGCCGGCTACCGAGTCGTGCAGGGCGGGCGCTTCTACCACGTCACGAAGGTGACCCCTCGGATCGACAAGGGATGGGCGTTGCTTCGACTTCTCCAGATGCACAAGGAGGTGTACGGAACAACGCCGGAGTCTATCGGTCTCGGCGACGCGCCGAACGACCTGGACTTCCTCGTCGAAGTGGATCACCCCGTCGTTGTTCGCTCGTCGGTCTCCGATCGAACCGAGCGAATGAAGACGACGCTCGTGGATCAGTTGGTCGCAGCCGGAAGAACGGATGTGCCACTGGTCACCGAAGCGAATGGTCCCGAAGGGTGGAGTGAGGCAGTTCAGGCGCTGATCGCGGCCTAGCTCACTCCAGATATTCGCCGACTCCGTCAAGGTGCCTCGATGCACCTCTGACGAGTCGGCGATTCGGTTTTTCAAATGTGCCCCCGAAACTTTTGTGTTTCGGATCGACAGAAAGTCACACGCTCTTTCAATTCAATAATCGGTAGATGACTCGGAGTTTCTCTCGGAGACCGCACGGTCCTCCGGGGGAAACCTCCGGCGCAAATTTGAGGTTTTTTCCCAATTAACCTGCGCCAAAGAAAGGCGGGACACGGTGACAGTTCGTTATGGTATCAGCGCGGGACGAGATCTCCGCGGGGGACCGGAAACCCCGTCGGATGTCGTTCTGCAGGGACTTCGTCGGGCTTACAGCCAGGGTCGAAAGATCCACTATGTGCTGCCGGCCCTCATCGACGAGTGGCGCGGCCGGGAGGGCAACCGTCCGACGCTGCCGGGGATTCTCGACCAGTGGAACGAGATCACGTGGGCGGACCACTCTCTCGTAATCACGACCCACCGGGAGAAGGAGCCCAACGATCGATCGGCAATCGACGCGCTCGCGAACGAATGTTCGCGACTCGCAAAAACCCCGACGATCTACTGGCTGCAGAGCGAGCAGATCGCCGAACTGTACGACCACATCCGGGAATCCGGTGTGGTGATTGACAGTCGCGACGGCAAGGCAAAGGGATACTTCATCGGCGTCGGCGCTGCATTGGCAGCGCTCGCCGACGGCGACTATCCGATGTACGCCGCGCTGGCGACCCACGACTGTGACATCAAGACGCCGCTGCTGCGTCTGGTCGCAGAGGTGGCGTACCCGCTCGTCGGCCACGAGGCGAAGCGGTACGACGTCTCGAAGGCCAACTACCTGCGCGTGTGCAACGGCGAGCTGAAGGGGCGGGTCACCCGCAACTTCTTCAAGCCGTTCATCTCGGCGATCCTCGCCCATCACGACCACCCGATGTTCCGCTTCTTGCAGAATATCGAATACCCGCTCTCGGGCGAGGTCGGGTTCAGCCGCGAAATCGCCGAGAATCTCGAACTCGCGCAGGGATACGGCCTCGAAACGGGCCAGAACTTGCGCATGTTCAGGTATCAGGGCCGGATCACCCAACCCTGGTGTGGAGTCTATGACCACCACCACCAGACGAACGGCGCGCTCGGCAACATGGTCGGCGAAATCACGGACATCTTGCTGGCGGCCCTCGTCAGGCTGCAGAAGGTGGACGTGACGGAACTTTCGAAGCTGCACGAAGCGTACATCGATCGTGCGGTCGACTTCGTCGCCGAATATCACCTCCTCGCGGCGCAGAACGGTCTGCGCTTCAATGAGGACGGTGAAAGAGGCGTCATCGTGAACGACTTCGCGCCCGTGCTGCAACAGCGTATCGAAGCCTGGCGGCACGGCGAGGTCACAGTCGACGCCGTCCGCAACTCGCGCATGCCCAGCTGGGCCGAGATCTTCGAGAAGGCACCGCACGCCAAGGAGCTGCTCGCGCGAGCGGCCATCAAGGTGCGGTAGTGGTGGGGCTCTTCGGAGCGGGACAACGTGAACACGTCCCGCTCCACCCTTTTTTACTAAGGTACCTGCGCCGGAGCGTTTCTCTAACAGTAATGAAAGTTCCCAGTGACGTAGTTTATCGCTTCCTTGATATCGTTTGTTTTCTGGAATGGTGAGCCGGATGTCCGGAGTAGTCGACCCTCGAGTATTAGTCGTCATCGATAAGTTCAAAGGCACGCTCACCGCCGCCGAGGCGGCGACGTGTGTGGCCGCTGGCTTCCGCTCAGTATTTCCAAATATGCGCATTGATACCTTTCCACTTGCCGACGGCGGTGAAGGTTCGAGCGCGATTGCCGGTGAGGCGATCGGCGCTCAACGTGTCGAGCTTGAGGTGTGCGGCCCTCACGGCGAACCAGTACGCGGATTCTATTATCGAAAGAACGGTAAGGCTCTGATTGAGCTCGCCGCTGCGAGCGGACTGGTCCTCGTCGACAAGACCTCGGGAAGAAGTGCGTGCAGCGCTACGACGTTTGGATTCGGCCAACTCATACGCCACGCGGTCGAGAACGGCGCGACAGAGATACAGTTGTTCCTCGGCGGATCGGCTTCGACAGACGGGGGAATCGGATTCGCCAAGGCACTTGGTGCCCGATTCTTCGATGCGCGCGGGGACTTGATCCCCGGTCCGACGGGTGACGAGCCGTACGCCGGCGAACGACTGGGAGACGTTGCGCGCATCGAGCTGAGCGAGTTGCATGAGCGCCTCGGTAACGTGTCGATCGTCGCAGCGGTCGACGTCGATAACCCGCTCTGCGGCGAGAACGGCTGCGCCGCGATTTATGGCCCTCAAAAGGGCCTCACACCCACTCTGATCCCCGTTATTGATGGACACCTCTCCCGTATCGCGAAACTCGTCTCCAAAACCATCGACCGCAACTACGCGGACGTCCCGGGCGCCGGGGCGGCCGGCGGAAGTGGGTTCGGAGTCCTCGCCTTTCTGAACGGGAGATTGGTTCCCGGGAGCGACTTTTTTCTCGATCTGATCGAATTCGAGCGTCTCGCGAAGGAAGCGGACTACGTCATTACCGGTGAGGGAAAGATTGATTCGCAGTCGCTGTCAGGAAAGCTTCTTTCGGCGATCTGTAAGCGCTGCGAGAAGCTCCAAAGACCCGTTATCGCCTTTGGAGGCATTCTCGGCTTAACGCCGGAGGAACTGGGTCAATACCCGCAGCTCCGTGCGTTTGGACTGGGACGGGATGACTGTTTGACGAAGACGGAATTATCGCTATCTTGCGTCGTCGGTCAGGTGGCCTCGCTGATGGCACTTGTCCGAAAGGTCGACCAATAACGTTTCAGACACTCACCTAATGGGCGCTCGATGAAGATCGATTGGCAAGGAACGCTTCGCGCACGAATCTATCCCCGTCTCACCATGCTGTATGGAAGCGAGCATGGGGAGAGAGCCTGGAATCTCATCGCCCCTCTCTTTTCCCACTACGCCCCAATTTTCGAGGTGCAACAGAATCTCGGAAGCGGGTGGAGCGAGCGAGATGTCGTCCTCATTACTTACGGAGATCAAGTCTCGCGCGCGAACGAAGCGCCGATCGCAACACAACACAAGTTTCTCCATAGTTCCGGCCTGGGTGCGCTGATCAACACCGTGCACTTTCTTCCATTCTATCCGCATTCATCGGACGATGGATTCAGCGTGGTCGACTACAAGGCCGTCAATCCCGAATGGGGCTCTTGGAACGACGTCGTGAACATCGGACACGAGTTCCGTCTCATGTTCGACTACGTCGTGAACCACATCTCGAAACAGAGCGAGTGGTTCCAATCTTACTTGAAGGGGATCCCACCTTACACGGATTTCTTCGTAGAGGCGGACCCGAGTCTTGATCTCTCCGCGGTCCTTCGCCCGAGGAGTCTCCCGCTGCTCACCCCGTTCGAGACGAGCCGCGGCACGCGCCATCTGTGGACGACGTTCAGCGACGATCAAGTTGACCTGAATTTTTCTGAGCCTGCTGTTCTGGCGGCGATGATCGACGTGCTCCTGTTCTATCTCACGCAAGGAGCGCGATTGCTTCGGCTCGACGCGGTCAATTACGTCTGGAAGGAGATCGGCACGAGCTGCACTCACCTTCCGCAGGCTCATGAAATCGTCAAGGTGGTGCGAGATATTTGCGACTGGTTCGCCCCCGGCACCGTTGTCGTGAGCGAGACCAATGTCCCACACCAAGACAACATTAGTTACTTCGGCGATGGCGACGAAGTGCACATGGTCTACAACTTCAGCCTCCCTCCACTTCTGTTTGAGGCGTTCTTGAGCAGCTCCACCGACATCCTGCGCACATGGGCCAAAAAGGTATGCGTCACGCACACGGGCACAACGTTCTTCAACTTCACTGCCTCGCATGACGGCATCGGCGTCCGCGGCGCGCAGGGCTACATTGAGGGCGAACGATTCGATCGAATGATCAGCGCCGTGAAGTCTCAGGGCGGCCAAGTCAGCACCCGAAGAACTCCCGAGGGCACTGATGTTCCGTATGAGATGAACATCAGCTACTTCGATGCGCTGGCTGGAGCACCGGGAGAGTTCGCTCCGGAGCTCCAAGTTCGGCGGTTCCTCATGTCGCAAGCGTTTGCTCTGTCACTTCGAGGTATTCCCGGAGTCTATTTCCACAGTCTGTTCGGCACGAGAAATCACACACGGGGCGTAGAGCTGACCGGCCGGGCGCGCTCGATCAATCGTCGGAAGTTCGAACTCGACGAACTCAATGCCATGCTTGACGAACCGGAGACGCAGCATCGTGCCGTGTTTGAAGGT
>JADYYL010000062.1 GCA_020853655.1 Deltaproteobacteria bacterium | reverse complement strand
GATGGCTACCGCGAACGGCTTGCAGGGGTTCCGGGAATCCAGTTCAACGCGGAACCCGAAGGCGGATTCAACAGCGTGTGGATTACGAGTGTGGTCTTCGACCAATCGACGGGTATGACAAAAGCTCGGGCGATCGAAGAACTTGGAAAGCTCGGGGTTCCGGCACGGCCATTCTTCTACCCGCTGTCGTCCCTTCCGGCTTATCCCGGCGCGGAGGCAGTCTACCGGGAGAAGAATCCCCGCGCCTACGACATCTCTTCTCGTGCAATCAACCTGTCGTGCTCCTCAAACCTGACGGCGCAACAGCTCGATATTATCGCGAACGGAATCAAGACAATCCTGGGTCATCGCTAACGGAGCATCGTGACGACACCGACGTCCCCATACACGCTTCCTCGACTCGACGGCCAACGCGTGCTGGTCACGGGTGGGCTTGGCTTCATCGGAAGCAACCTCGCGCATCGCTGCCTATCGCTCGGTGCTGAGGTCACGATCTATGACTGTCTCGACCCGCGCTCCGGCGGAAACATGCAAAACGTCGCCTCGATCAAGAACGATGTTCACATCGTCCTGAACGACGTTCGCAACTTCGAAGGAATTTCCGCCGCGGTGTTAGACAAAGATATCGTTTTCAACTGCGCTGCGTATACCTCCCATCCGAATGCCATGAAGGAGCCCTTCGTTGACGTCGACGTCAACTGCAAGGGGGTGCTGAACGTGCTGGAGGCCCTGCGGCGCTTCAGCGCGGACGCAAAACTCGTTCATATCGGAACGAGCACCCAGATTGGCGCAATGAAGTACTCGCCGATCGACGAGAATCATCCGGAGATGCCGGTCGACATCTACTCAGCGAACAAGTCCGCGTCTGAGAAGTATGTCCTGGTTTACGCCCATGCCTATCGACTTCGTAACACGGTGGTCCGTCTGGCGAACGTGTATGGTCCTCGTTCGAATATCCGCAGCAGCGACTTCGGCTTCATGAACTTCTTCATTGGTCTGGGGCTGAAGGGGAAGGACATTACGATCTTCGGTGAGGGCAAGCAGCTCCGAACCATCTCCTTCATCGACGATTGCGTGGACGCATTGATCCTTTCTGCCGAGACTCCGGCGATGGATCGCGACGTGTATTTTGCGGTGTCCGACCAGCAATACTCCGTGAAGGAAGTTGGTGAAGCTATCGCCCAACATGTTGGAGGCAAAGTGCGCTTCATCGAGTGGCCCAAGAATCGAGAGGTGATCGAAGTTGGCGACGCGGTGATATCGAACGCAAAAATTCGAGGCGCGGTGGGGTGGGAGCACAAGACGTCGTTGGAAAGCGGCTTGCTCAAGACGAAGGAGTATTTTGAGCCGCGCATGAAACACTATATGGACCTCGCGCTATGAAGATCGTTGTCACCGGAGCACTCGGCCACATCGGTTCGCGTTTTATTCGCGAAATCCCGAAGCATTTCAGAGATGCTGAGGTCGTTCTGATCGACAACCTCATGACGCAGCGTTACTCCGCGCTATTTGGCCTCCCTATCGAGGCACGTTACCACTTTGTTGAGGCGGATATTCTCAAGGCACCGCTCGAGGAATTGTTCCGCGACGCCTCGGCCGTCGTGCATCTTGCCGCCGTGACCGACGCTGCAAATAGCTTCAACAATCCAGAGCAGGTCGAGGCCACGAATCTGGTTGGCACAGAGCGTGTCGCCACGGCATGCGCGGCAGTGAACGTGCCACTGATCTTTCTGTCGACCACGAGTGTCTACGGCTCGCAGGCGGAGGTCGTGGACGAATCGTGCACGGAATTGAAGCCGCAGAGCCCCTACGCAGAGTCGAAGCTGAAGAGCGAACTGATGCTCAGGGAAATGGGGCGAAGCCAAGGGCTCCGTTTTGTGACTTTGCGGTTCGGCACGATCTTCGGCGCGTCGGCCGGAATGAGATTTCACACTGCAGTGAACAAGTTCATTTGGCAGGCGTGTCTGGGACAACCGATCACCGTGTGGCGCACGGCCTACGATCAGCGTCGACCGTATCTCGATTTGGGTGATGCTGTCCGAGCACTGTGTTTCGTGATCGAGCGGAAAGTGTTCGACCAAGCGACGTACAACGTTCTCACGCTCAACGCGACGGTGGGAGAGATCGTCGACATCATCCGAGCCCAGGTTGCGGATCTCCGCGTTGATTACGTCGATACGAAGATCATGAACCAACTCTCCTACACGGTGTTGTGTGAGCGCTTCCAGCAGCTCGGGTTCACGTTCAGTGGCTCGATTCAGCAAGGGGTATTCGAGTCTGTTGGGCTCTTGTTCCAGCTCCGAGGCGCGGTTCGAGAGAGCTTTGAGGCCAGGTTTGCGGTGGAGGAACTCCGTCGCATCTCGAGTCCTCAGTGGAGTGCGAGTTCGGACAGGGCGGATGCTCCGGAGGCGCCGCGAAGTGTCCAGAGAGAGTAGCGGCGGAAGACGCGTCGGAGCCGCGGGGAGCGGGATGACGTGCGAACCGGGCGTAACAGAGACGTCCCGTTGAGTAACCAAGCCCGTTTAGTAACGAGAAAAGTCAACCGGGGAACGATGTCTGCTTCAGAAGCACGATTACAACAGTCGAGTGTCGGTGACGTTTACGAAAGAAACATCCGTGCACTTGAGACCTTCCATCCGCTGGTTTACGCACAGCTCGATCACGCGATGGCGGCAGAGGAAGTTCAAGTTTACCATTCGACGACGGGAGAACCGGTCCCGGTCATACGATCGCTCCCACTTCATTCGCTCGATGATCCCCGCGCGGATGCGAAACGCATGACGGAGGCTTTCTGCGCCCAACCCCAGCAGCGAGCAACGATCTTTGGTTTTGGATTTGGGTATCACCTTGAGCCGATCATCCAAGCGGGGTTCTCCCCGACGGTGTATGAGCCCTCTGCGGCAACGTTCCGTCTCGCGCTGCGTTCGCGAGATCTGACTGGCATTCTTCGTCATATCGATTTGCATGTGGCCCCGTCAGTGCCAGACGTCCCGCGCGGCTCGATCATCGTCGCGCTTCCCGGGAGTGAGCATCTCTATCCCGGAGCCGTGGCCGAGTTCCGACAGCGGATCGTCCCGGGCGTTGACCAAGCCGTTGGGTTTGAGCGCGGGGTATACTATTCCTCGTATCGAAATATCACGTGTCTGAAGAATCCGTGCGATCTCGCAATTTACCAGATGCTCTTGTGGGAGATTCGCCCCACGCTGATCCTCGAGTTCGGCGCGTTGCGGGGAGGATCTGCGCTCTATTTCGCGGACCTGCTCCGGCTCATGGGAGGCGACCGTCGCGTCCACACGTATGACATTGACGGGTCGAACATAGCGCCCCAGGTGCTCTCCGATCCAAATATCACGTTCCATCTTGGGGGCTACGAGGCGTTCGAGCCGAGCGTCGTTCGGTCGGATGATCGAGTGCTGGTGATCGACGACGCAGCGCATTCCTACGAGTGCACCAAGGAGATCCTTCAACGGACCGCTCGATTTGTGACCCCGAATTCCTATATGATTGTTGAGGATACGTTGGCGGGAAGTACACGACCGCACCTCAATGGCGGGCCCATTCGAGCGATCGATGAGTTCCTCGCCACGACGACTGACTTCGACGTGGATGCTCGCTGGGAAACGTTTTACGGGTCCGAGAATACCAACAACGCTCGCGGTTTCTTGCGCCGCCGCGCTTAATTTACCCGCGTGAAAGGCGCCTGCTTACCGCCTGGTTGCGGACATGTGTAACCTGAGGATGAGTGAAATCGCTCTTAGCGATGCCTAGGTGGCGCAGACTCTTCGGTCAAAGGCGCGGACAATAGGCCCGGTTTATTCGAAACCCCACCCCTCACGAACGAATCTGAACGATCGGCGCAACAGTGCGCCCACTCACTCACGTTTCCGAGAGAAGGGAAGGAGCCATGGCCGCGTTACCGGCGACGATTCACGAGATGTACCGCCGCGCGATGGATTACTTCTCCCGTGGAGAGCTTTCATCCGCACAGACCGTTCTCGAGAACATTCTCATTGCCGCTCCTGAACTGGCCGTTGCGCAAAGCGACCTCGGCGGAGTTTACTTCCACCAAGGCGATCTGGAAGCAGCACTCGTCCAATTCGAAGCCGCACGTCGCAGTGCGCCAGAAGAACAAGCGATACTTCAGAATCTCGCAGAGGCCTATTTGAGTGCACATGAGTTTGGTCAAGCCCGGGCCTTATACCTTGAGCTTCGGGATCTGAATCCCAGCGATGCGGGCCTTACGAACCGGCTCAGCGAGATCGAGTCTCTCTTGAGAGAACGGGGGGAGTCATGGTGAGTCGCTCCTCCCTCCGCATTGCATTTTGCGCCGCGAACGACATCGGGTCTCGAGTCATCGAGCGTGTCGTGAAGGACCAGTTTCCTATTGCGTTCATTGCCACGTGCGCAGACGACTCCGCTCGCTACGAAGAAGTGATCGCGAAAGCGGCCGACGCGCACAACATTCCACTGCTCCGCCATGCAAATCCCAATTCGCCGGAGTTTATCGAGTTCATCAAGGAGCAGGAGATAGACATTATGATCCTCGCGTGGTGGCCGGGGATCATAAAAGCTGCTGCAATCGCAGCAGCCCGAATCGGATGGCTCAATATGCATCCAAGCCTCCTCCCGCTCGGTCGCGGCAAACACCCCTACTATTGGAGCATGGTTGAGGGCGTGCCTCACGGAGTGTCACTACACTTCATTGACGCAGGCATCGATACCGGTCCGATTCTGTTCCAGCGCGAAGTGCCGATTGAGATGACGGACACGGGAGAGGACGTCTACCGACGGTCAAACGAGGCGCTCTTTGAACTCTTCCTTCAGCACTATGCCGATGTCGCGACCGGACAGTTTACCCCGCAGCCGCAGG
>JADYYL010000061.1 GCA_020853655.1 Deltaproteobacteria bacterium | reverse complement strand
CCGCACTCGTGCTGTTCAGAGATCAACACCTCCGCGAGGTCGTTGCCCTATCGATCTTCGTCACCATGACGTGCTCCGCAACGATGGGTTCCATAATACCCGCCGCCTTTAAACGACTCGGATACGATCCCGCGGTCTCCTCCGGACCGTTGGTCACGACGCTCACCGATATATTGAGCATCCTCATCTACTTTTCGGTATCCTCCTTTCTCCTCGCGTAACCCAAGCAGGAGGGTTCGTTGCCATCTCAGGACATCGTCACCACTCGCGGACTCATCTTGCGAACGTTTCCGTTGCGCGAAGCAGACCTGATCGTCTCTGTTTTAACCGAGAAAGAAGGGAAGCTCCGAGCGGTCGCAAAAGGGGCAAGGAAAAGCAAACGTCGGTTCCTTGGCGGCCTGGATCTTTTTGACTGCGGTACATTCGAGATTCACGGCCCCGCGCTCGCTGACAAGCTCAGGACTCTCCACGCGTTTGAGCGGGCGTTGACTTTCACTCCTCTCCGCGAAGACTTTCGTTCGCTGGCGCTCGGCTCTGTCATGCTCGAGCTCACCGACCTCCTGGCCCACGATGGTGATCCATCTGCAGGAGAGATGCTCAATCCGCTCGCGCGAGCACTGCGCGAGTTGTGTGAACGTAAAGAAGTTCCGAAATCGGCTTCAGCGGTCCGTTACTTCCTCGGAGCGCTGCGGATCGCCGGTGTCGATCCGCTCATGAACCCAAACGCTCTTTCGCCCGCCCACCTCGAGATTGCAGAAGGGGCGCTCCGTGCACCGGAACGCTCGACGGAAGCGCTCTTGCGCCCACTCCTGCGCGCGCTCATTTTTTACGCACAAGATACTGTCGGAAAGCGGCTGCAAAGCGCCGCATCGCTCGAAGAGGAGGTGCGGCCGGGCCGCTGAGACTCCACAAACGGCCGAAAAGGATCTACGCAGTGCAGGACTTTGGCAGTACAGGACTTTGGCAGTACAGGACTATTGGCAGTACAGGACTGCGGTCACGAAGAGCTGGAATCGGAGGAGGTCGGCTTACTCTCGGTCGCTGGAGTGGATGTGGTGTTCGAAGAAGCGCTTTCGGTCTTCGACTCCCCCTTCGACTCTCCGCCCGTCGGCGTACTCGCCTTGTCGCCGCCACTTGAAGAGCTCGAAGGCGACGAACCTCCACTCGCATAATCGGTTTTGTACCAACCGCTCCCTTTGAGGTGAAACGCAGGAGCAGAAACCAGGCGTTGGATCGGAGCGCTGCACGTTGGGCAGGTCTTCAGAGCATCCTCGGTAATCTTCTGAATTGTCTCGAACACTCCGCATTTCGGACAACGGTATTCGTAAGTCGGCATGGCTCTGGAAACCCCACGGGGAAAATGTTCATTTGCTCAGCCGTCCTTTCCTAGCCACCATTCAGTCGGAAATCAAGGTAGCTGGGCGAAACGAGCCATTTCGGGGCTGGTTTGGGACAGAATGACCGAACGGTATTGTCTGGTCATTGGGTGACGAAGTCTTCTCAGCACAGGTCCCAACGATGAGGATTGTCAGATCCTCCGTTGCTCCCTCGAACTCTTTCTGGGTCGATACGAACGTGACGCGCTAGTGCCGCGACAACTCACTAATGGGCGTTCTTTGTGGATTCCAACGAATCGGGATTCTGAGAGGAACGCCCATGACTGAGTTCAAAGCAGCCAAGAGATAAAAACGAGTGTTCTGACAAGTTAGCCTATTCATTGCTTGTCAGAACATTAGGCGACAGAGGACTGAATCAATTTCGCCGCATAGAACTTCATCGAACCCACGAGAAACGCTTCGAGGAAATAGAGAACGAGCAAGAGGACGATTGGAGAGACGTCAAGCATCCCGAGAGGCGGAATTCGACGGCGAAGTGGTTCGAGCAACGGGTCAGTAGATGAATAGATAGCCTGCACGAGCCTGTTTCTTGGATCGGCGCTCACCCAGGACAGGATGACGCGGATAATGATCAGAAAAAAGATCGCGTTGATCACCACGCCAAGAACGCCAGCCACACCGCTGAGTAGAAATCCGAGAAGCGCCATATTGCCTCACTTCGTCCGTTGAATGCTCTTGCCAATTGCTCGAGCCCGCTCCGTCGCGGCGTTGACAGCGTTCGCAAAGGCCGCTCGGACTCCCTTCGTCTCGAGCTCCATGAGTCCGGCGATTGTCGTACCCGCTGGAGTGACCACGCTCTCCTTCAGCGCCGATGGCGAAAGTCCGGTGTCGAGCACCATGCCTGCCGCGCCGAGCGCCGTTTGTGCAGCAATCAGTTGCGCAGCCTCTCGCGGAAGCCCAGCGAGCAACCCACCATCCTGGAGTCCTTCGAGCATCGCAAATACAAACGCGATACCGCTCGCCGACAATCCGGTTACCGCATCTATCTCCGCCTCTGCACCGAGCTGATACACCATGCCCGTCGCCGAAAACAACTCCTCTGCACGCCGAGCCACTTCTACGTCTTCTGCAAAGACGCACGACATCCCAAGCCCCACCCCCACGGCGAAGTTCGGCATCACACGCCCAACTTTGACGCTCTTCCCGACGAGTCGACGCAACTCCTCGATCGGCCAGCCGGCCGCGACGGAGAGCAACACTTTCTGGGAACTGAGACCGCCTTTCATGCCTATCAGCGCGTCGCGAACATGTTTGGGCTTCACTGCCAAGATGACGGTATCGGCGAGTTCCGCGGCCTCTCGGGGCTCGGTTGTGATCGCCACGCCGAGTTCCTGCTGAAATGCTTCGAGCCGTTCGGAGTCCACATCGCAGGCGATGACATTCGCTTTGCCGACGTTGGAAGACCGTGCCAACGCGCCCAGGATGGCCGCTCCGATATTTCCGCAGCCGACGATAGCAACCCTCGATCCGCTCCGTTGTTGCTGTCCTCGGGACGTCGATTTCTTAGCCGATTTCATTGTGCTCTCCTGCTTTCGCCCTCGAACCAAATATCGCACTTCCCACGCGGACGATTGTCGCTCCCTCCTCGATCGCCCAGTCAAAATCACCGCTCATCCCCATCGACAGTTCAGGCAATGGAACAGCGGTTAAGCGCTGGAGTCTGTCTCGCAGTTCGCGAAGCTGCTGAAACTCACCCCGGACCATCGATTCGTTCTCTCGCGCCCCAAATAGCTTGCCGATCATCATCAAGCCAATGATTTTCAACGCGGGGAGCGTGGAACAGAGGGCAATCAATGGTTCAACCGCCTCTTGGGGCACGCCCCCCTTCTGCGGCTCATCGGAAACATTCACCTGAATACATATCTCTTGGATCGCGCCGACGCGACTACTCTCTGCGTCGATAGCACGAGCAAGTTCAGGCCGATCAACGCTCTGAATGACATCGAAGCGCCCGACGATGTCGCGAACCTTGTTTCGCTGGAGCCGGCCAATGAAATGAAAACTCAGTCTCCGATCCGGGAAACGCTCTCGAAGCAGGTCGACCTTGGCTCGCCCCTCTTGCGCATAATTCTCCCCGAACGTGGAATGTCCGAGCTCAACGAGCGGCGACACGTCATCGGCAGAAAACGTTTTGGAAACAGCAACGAGTTGAATGGCACTGCCTTCCCGAGCGGATCGCGCCGCGGAGGCCTCGATTTGTGCTTTCACCCTCTGGAGATTTTCAGCAACGCTCATTTCATGCGGCTCCGCAGCGTTCGAGCAGCGCGAGTGTCTCCGCGAGTGGGAGCCCAATTACGTTGGTCAGAGAGCCATCAATGCGATCAATTAGCGCAGCTCCCCGTCCTTGCACAGCGTAAGCACCGGCCTTGTCGAGCCCCTCGCCCGATCGAGCATAGGAGACAATCAGATCATCTTTTTGCGCCACAAACAGAACGTCTGTCGCGACAAGCGTTGAGCCGCACACCACCCCGGAGGGATCCGCGAGCACGACCGCCGTCAACACTCGGTGCGCAGGGCCGGAAAGACACCGGAGCATCGTGAGAGCATCGGCGTCATCGACCGGCTTCCCGTAGACAACGCCATCGACAACGCGCGTTGCGCCTCGGGGGAGAATCGAATCATGATCGCCGGGGAGAAACACGATCGTATCGGCGGCAAGCACGTATCGTCCCGAGTTTCGCGCGGCCGCCGCGAGACACTTTTCACGCGCAATTCTCTGTACGCCCTCGGCCGCGGTCTCCCCGGGGACGAGGATCTCGTCGATGTGTGGGATGTCTATCTCGAACCGAATACCGGCCGCTCCGAGGAGTTCTCGCCGCCGCGGTGATCCGGATGCAAGAATCAGCGGAGATGTGGAACTTGCAGCGCTCATGGTTGGAATCACGGAGTGCAGCGCGCAAACAATGCGCGCCACAGTTTACGCAGTTCCGCGTCCGTCACGTCGCTACGAATCTCGGAAAGGATCGTGGCCGCTCGATCGGTCTCGCCTCGAGACAAGAACGCAGCGGCGAGGCCAATCTTCGCCTCACCCTGCCAGTGCGGGTCACGAAGCGCCGAGCGAAACGCATTCTGTGCATCTTGAAACGCACTTCGCTCAAGACGGACGACGCCCACACCTACGCGAGACGGAGTGAGTCCCCGATCGACTCCCGAAAGGCCGAGAAAGATCCGTTCACTCGCCCCGAAATAGCCCATGTCGTAATACATGCGACCAAGCTCGTAGAGAGCGACGAACAGTTCCTGGGAGTAGTCAAATGAGGATTCTGTGCCGTCCCACTCTCCCTGCATACCGAACCACTGCAATGCCTGGCTCAGCATCCCCTCTTCGTTCACGAAAGCGCGCAGACCCTCCTCTGTGCCCCCCGTCGGCTCTCGGCCGTGGAGCCATCGCGAACGGCTGACCAACACATCGCGGAATCGAACGAGCGACTGCACTTCCCCCAATCGGGGCAAGAGCACAGCAAATGGAGCAAGTACGCTCGGCTTACACGTCGTCGCGGATATTCGGGCCAACGGAACACTCGTATCGTCGTTCTCGATCTCATCTTCCGGCTCAGACGGGACGGAATGAAGCGAGCCTGCGGTTCCCGCCGAGTAAAAACCCGAGACTCGTTCGCTGGAACGAGCAGGCGGAGTCGTCATGTCGTTGTCGTCTTCTTTCGCCATACACCGCCCATCAATACCAAATATCGCATCGTATCGACTGCGCAGACCGTCGACCTCATCCACTGCACAAACCACCGTCACCGCAAGCGCGACCGGGAGGTCTGGGTCGCTCACTCACGAGCCTGATCGTCACGCGATGCCGTTTCCTTGATCGCCTGCCGCATCGCCGGATTCGCTTGAAGCTCCCGGATTTCTGCCTCAAGCTCCGCACGACTCATACGCTGTTCATACCGGAAACGCGCACGGGAGACGAGGAATGATGCTGCGCCGAGGGTCACGGTGACCACAACGACAGCAAGCCAAACGGAATGGACACCACGAACTAAAGAAACGAGAGCAGCATTCCATCCCAACGCGACGTCACCTCCCGAGACAACTCCCCCGAACGCCAGCGAATCGAAATACTGTCGCGTGCCGGACAACGCGGTCAATCCAATGACGAGAGCGGCGACAAGACATTTTCCTACGCCGAGAACCTCCGTCGCGAGGCGACTCACTATCGTAGCCTCGGCAGGAAAAGTCGTTCCCCTCGCACGAAACTCGCGCGGATACCGGAAAAGGAAACGAGTTTGAAGAAGCCCGGCACCGAGTGCCCCGAGCGCGGCACACCCTGCGATCATGATCCCGCTCCGAAGAGCAATCATCAACAATACCGGAGCAGCACCCTCCCGAGTCTCTGGTTGCAACGTCAGAGCGCGCAAAGCCGCCTCCCGGAAGGCCGGTATCTCCGGAAGCAACACGAGAAAGGCGACAACCATCCCGCACAGAGCACCGGCGAACGTGAGATCCCGTGACGTCGGAACAATTCCTTCACTGCGCAGTTCGGACAGCCTGCTCTCGCTTGGTGGATAATCGCCGCCGCTCATGGGATCTCTCCCGCAAGCTGAGCGGGGAGCGTCTCGAGTGTGTGCGAATGACTCGCTCGCACTGTT
>JADYYL010000060.1 GCA_020853655.1 Deltaproteobacteria bacterium | reverse complement strand
TTCCGCTTTACTCGCACCGATTCAGCCGTTTGCGGGAAGGACGATCGACACCGTTCGAATCGTAAGGCGACAGCACTCCAATCCGCTCATTTCTTTGATTCACTGGCGTCTCCTGCATCCAAAGCACAGCTACTTGGGCTACCGCGCGAATGGAACTCTTAGGCCTCCCAAGCTTGCGGTCTTCCATCTTTTTCTCTCATCAGATCGAGATTAGTACCGGGAAGCATTCAGCGCCGGCAAAGCGAAGTTCGTTCGCATCTCCTTTCTCATCGGACTGGAGCACAGTGACTTTGCTCGGTATTTCCCGTATTCTCGAGCGTCCTTACGATCTTTCGTAGAAAGGTTACCGTAGAAGTCCTTATTTTTTGCGCCGATACATTGGCGTAACAATTCCTCACCCACAGCTATCCACCTTCGTCCAACAGGTCAGAAAGGATCCGCGATGGTTGTTGCATCCCGGGTATACCGGCGTGTCGTCTTGAGTTTCATCAATTCGTTCTTCGTCCTCGTCTTCGTCGCCGTGCTGTTCATCGTCGTCACCACGCTCCTCTCTCGTTTTGGAGGAGCGCGAGCCGCGATGTTCCTCGTGACGATCCTCGGCGGGACTGCATTCCTGATGTTCCTCCTCTCCGAGCTCTGCGTCGTCGCGCTCACGCGAGCGAGAATCGCCGACCCGAAAGAACATCGTCGATTCACCGACTCGATGGAGCAGCTCTGCGGTGCTCGGGGATTCCAGGTGCCGAGGTTGTACGTCTTCGACAACGACACGCCGAATGCGGCGGCATTCGGCCCTGGGCTTCCCTACATGGCCGCCGTGGGGGTCACGACTTCGATTCTGAAGCTTCTCGACGATGAGGAGCTGAAAGGGGTCCTTGCGCACGAAATGGCGCACGTCAGATGCCGCGATATCGGCCTCATGACCGTGTTAGCGCTCCTCACCGACGGCGCGTCTCAACTCTCGCGCCAACTTCTCAAACAGGGAGGCGCAATTCAGGGTACCGCCGCGGGCGCCGCTCTCCAGGCGTTCGTTTGGCTCCTGAACAACGTTCTCTTGAAGCTCGCACGGGGTGCGCTGATGCAGGAGCGGGAGTATGCAGCCGACGCTCTCGGAGCGCTGTACTGCGGCACCTCTCGCCCACTGAGCAGCGCACTCAGCAAACTGGGGAAATCGCACGCTCCCCGGGAGACCTCGGTGCTCGACAGCTTGTTCATTTCTCACCCACAAATGAAAGACCGAATCGACGCGCTCGCGAGCTATTCGCAGCGCTGAAGGAGGAACAGTGGAGTCATATTCGTGGATAGGCGTCGCGATCATCGTGGTGGTCGTGATCGGTCTCTGGATGAGCATCGACACGATGATCGACGGGTGGCGAGAGAAAGATTCGAAGAAAGTCTCTCGGGGGCTCCAGCAGCTCCGAGTGAATCTGATCACGGTCGCACTCGCCGTGAGCGTGTTTCGTTTCGCGTCCCCCTCGCTCTCCAACCTCGTGTTCTACCAGGGTGTCTTCATGCACCTCGGGCAGACTCTCTCGCTCGCGCTTGCCGGCGTCTTCGCCTACGCATCGTATCGAATCTTCAACAACTATCGGAGCAATTCGATGGGATTCGTCTACGGGGCCCTGGCGATCATCACAGCGGTGTCCGGCGTTGTTCTGTCCACGTCCTTCAACGCGGCAGCGCTCGCGCAGGAATTTCGATTCGAGAGGATCTCGACGCTCATTCCAGATGATCACGGGAAGCTCCGCTTCACTCCGGAGGAGGTGGCCTACAACCTCATGCACGGCCGGGCAACCGAGTCGGGCTACACGTTGGAGCACGAAGACATCGACGCGGTCGACGTCAACAACGGCTTCGGCTACGTCGGCCCGATGGTCCCCGACGGCACCGTGGGCACCTGGATTCGCGCGAACTCAGGGTACATGGTGTTCGACGATCTCAAGTCGAACGAAGACCCGGGTCGCATCCGCAAGGTGAACCAAACGCAGGCGTTCGGTGAAGGGATGTTGCTCTTCGACAACCTGGAGCGGCACCTCTACAACACCGAATGGTCGGCGTTCTATCCGGAGGTCTACTACCTCCAGCTCGATCCGAAAGTCGTCGACTCGTACACGGCCGTCGCGCCGAAGTTCGAGTATCGATACCGCTTTCCGTTCGCCTCGATACCGGTTTGGGCCGGCGTCGTGCTGGTGCATTCCGATGGGCGAACGGAGAACCTCAACACCACGGAAGCGCTCGCCGATCCTCGTCTCAAGGGGAAGCAGATCAACCATCGGTGGTATCTGCGAAAGCTTGTCGACGCACAGAACTATCTCGATGGGTTCTATGCGGGGTGGTACGTCCGGCCGGGTCAGATCAAGATTCCGGATCTTCCCGGACGGAGCCAGATGCCGTTCTATTTTCGTGGAGCTGACAACCATGACTATGCGGTCATCGCCACGGAGCCACCGGGAACGGGAGCTGGTCTCTATCGGATGTACTACTTGAACGTCTCGACGGGCGCGCGCCTCGTGTATGAGTTCGCACCAAAAGCGGGACTCTCCGGGCCGGAGCGAGCGGTCGACCACGCGCAAATCGCGGGCCACACGTGGGCTGGTACGGGACAGCAGGGCGGTGGCGGGGAGCGGCTCCTCGAACCTCGATATCTCGTGAGGGACGGGAAGTTGTTCTGGATGCTATCGGCAACGCCGGCAGCAATGTCGACGGTGAATTCCACCATCGTCGTCGATGCGCAGACCAGCACGCCGGTGACCTATCGGGGCGAGCAGGAGTTCAAGACACGGGAGATCTTCTTCTCGTGGTTGAACGGCGCCCCGGACCAAGCGGAAGTGCCGGCGAGCAGTTCGACCGATCCCGATTCGATTCCGGCGACTTCGGATCGACTCGAACGGCTCGAGCAACTCCTCCGCACCGCTCTTCAAGAAGTCGAGAGCTTGAAGGGCGGAAGCAAGAAGTAAGGACCCTGGCGTTTTCAAGAGGGTTTCACCCGTTGCCCCGATCCGGTTTCAATATGGATCGGGGCAACACTCCCATTTGCAGAGCACATCTCCCAAGAGGCCCGACACTGGCTACTCGTACCTCCGCGCGCGGGACCCGTTCTCTGTTATGGTGAGACGGCACTTTAAGCAGGCGATCGCCTCACCGGGAAGGCACGGCAAAGAGCAGTCGAAGGTCGTCGCATCAAGAACATCCAGAAAGCGCGGTGTCACTCCTCTTCCGAATCGAAGCTCGCGCCTCGGCTTATTGCCTTCATCGCAGATCATGGTCGAAAGGAGCAGCCGGCACGCAGAGAGCGCATTTGCTCTTGGTCTTGATGTGTCATGCGTTTCGAATGAAACCTAGATACGGACAATCTCTACCACTCGCCCACCGGCAATCCCCAGGAGGAACGCAGCGTCGAGTCTGAATCTCGCCAATGGGCTTTCCACGTCGCCCGACGCTCCGGAGTGTCGGAGGAGCTCGAGATGTCTCCACATTGCGATCCGCTCGGGGAATCCACGGGGAGATACGCCTGCGATCGGATCACCAATGGCCGCTCAAACAGAGTCTGCGTCG
>JADYYL010000059.1 GCA_020853655.1 Deltaproteobacteria bacterium | reverse complement strand
TGGACCGTCTGCAAAAATCCACACTTCGCCAGTTGAAGACGTTCTCGATGCGAGACGAGCACGGCGCATCGCTGTTTGAGTTGGCGATGGTCCTACCGTTCCTCGTCTTCTTGCTCTTCGTTTCGGTCGATGTGGCGATGTATCTCCAGAGCTACCTCCGCGCGAGTCACGTGCTGCGGGAAGGGCTCCGGATTGCTGCGGTGACGCCGGGACTGTCGGTCGGCCAGAGCATCAATGATATGAATGCGAACGTTGGGCACCGCATCGTGCAGCAGCGGATTAATGGCTTGCTCCATGCGGAAGACTACAACATCACGTCCACGAATTTTGATGGTGCGACGGCCGGGATGAATATGGTCTCAAATCCAGGCTCGGTTGAGCAAAATCTTACAGTTCGCACGCAGCGTAATCTCGGACAACGTGAGGTTGAGATCGACCTCAGCGGGGAATACTCCTCAATCTTTGGCACCCTCGTGGGCAATCCAAGCTTCACCTTGCAATACACCGTCCGCGGAACTGCGCCGTATCTCCTGAACTAGAGATTTGCCGCACGTCTGCACTTTTCGGCGGCTGTTCTTTCTTCTGCGCGCCCGAGGCTCCCGTAAACGTAAGGATTCCGCGTCTAAGGCTTGCAGGGCTTAGATGCCCCCTCCTCCGAGCCTCGCCTCGTTGTATTTACCCTTCCGACCTCTTGGTGAGTTACTGCGATACCCTGAAGTTTCACCCGTCGACTAGCTAAGTCATTGAAAAATCTGCCGCTCCCGACCCGACGACGGGAGGGCTCTTCCCGCGGGAATTCGTGGGCGATATGCGTCACGCCCTGTGTCCATCGGCTCATAACAATTTCAGTGCAGCTTCTTTACGCTCGTCGACCGGGCAGATCTCTAGGGTGGGGGAATTATGGCGTTGGAAAATTCAGTTAATCAGAATTTAAGTGTCCGCAGTGAGCGCATCGCGTCCATGAGGGGCGATAGTGCAATTGCACCGGCGGTCGTGCGTCCGATCCAGACACCCGGTCTCTCTGAGTCTGAAGTCGATGCAATTCACATCCTTCGCCAGACTGGCCACGTCGGCATGCAGTCGCGTGTTTATAATCGAACAGATTTTGTCGAAGGCCTTCACAAGTTTCAAGAAGCTCACGGCCTTGCCAAGAGCGACACGATCAACCCGGAAACTCGTTCGAAGCTAATCGAAGAGGCAGACAAGATCGTCGGGGAGAACAAGTGGCACACGACGGTTCAAAAGGCAGGCGAGAACTTGCGAAAAGCTGAAGCGATTGAAAAGGGTCATATCAATCCGAAGGACACGCAAGATGCGAAGCTGAAAGCGGCAGAAGGAGAGCTGACCAATTCCGCCGCCGATGTCATCCGCGCGATGTATCCGAACGACAAAGAAGCCCTGAAGGGGATGTCGAACGAGCAGCTCGTTACAAAGATCGGGAAGATGCATCTTGCTGGGTTTCAGCGCGACGCTCAAGGAAATGAGCCAGGTTCCGACGTCGATAAGCACACCGCGGATTCACTGAAGAGACGTGCCGATGCGGAGCGTGGCCCAGATGGGAAGCTTCGTCCAGAACTCCAGGCCGCGCTAGAAAAGTTTGAGTCTGCCTACGCTGCGCGCGAAAAAACAAAGACCGACTCACCTGTCGCGCCAACGACCTCCCTTCCGCTGGACGAGAAGCAGCTCCATCAGAAAGCTTTGATGGAGACCCACGATGCGAAATACGGAAAGACATACGATAACTTAACCGCGCAAGGAGCCTCTCCGAGCGACGCATTGAAGCTCGTCGTTCGTGAATTCCAGCGCGATTTGCAAATGGGTACCCTCCAACCGGATGATCTGCAGTCGCCTGCAGGACCACACAGCTACAAGCGCAATGCGCATGGACAGGCAATTGAGCAGTTGCGGCAGAATGGATTTAAGCCGACGCCGGGGGAGTTTGACGCACAGACTCTCGACGCTCTGCGGATCGTCAGCGAAGCTCGAATTGCTCACCTCTACAAGAACGCCGGAAATAGGCCGCTGAGCGCCGAAGCACGCACGCAGAAAGCCAACATTGAACGGTCACTCGAGGGGCTTGGATTATCGTCTGTCCAGTCGAACATGAGTGTGAGCGCCAATTCATCTTCTACTCCTGCTGCTGAGAGCGTATGAGTGCCCTAGCCCAAGAGAACAGATCCCGGGAAGTATTGCTCGAGGCGGGGATGCCTCAGCGAGCACGCGACACCGCGGGGTCGGATCTCTATGGCTCGCTGATGAACTCGACTCTCGGCAGTCGACGAACATCTCCCTACACATCGACTCCCGCATCATTCGACGGCGCATTCGTCCGCGCGCAGAACGCGCAGCAGATTCAACTCTCCCAGGCGGAGCAGTGGGCGGTTCAGAACCTGCAACGAAAAGACGAATACGGGATGGTCGCGAGACTGATCCTCCAGAGTAGTGGACTTCTCCCGTCGCAGCCTGAGAACTCGTTTGCGCCGACGAACAAAGGCCCAAACTTCAATCCCGGCGGAAGCAGCTGGAACAATGTCGGCATGACCGCCGCGACGTTCGCTCGTGCTTCAGGAAATGGGAGCGGAGCGCAGTTTGCTAACGGCGTGGCGAACTTTGCTGGCGCGATGGGGTCGTTTCAAACCGGGCCGACGAATGACCCGACGGGGCGAAATCTCAATAACTTCGCCATCGGCAGTGCTGCGTTCGCGAATACGTTTGCGGATCCGAACGCTTACAGACTCGCCGTCGGGGCGAATGCGCTCGCAAATTTTCAGCGCGGCTCCAATCTGACAACCTCTCAACAGTTCGGAAATTTTAGCGTTGGCTTCGATGCTGCTTCGCGAATGACCGGCGACCAATGGACGAGTAACAATCTCCGTCGTGCTGCAGTTGGCGCGAACGTGATGCAGAACTTCAACTTCGGGAATGCCGACGGGAAACCGCTCACCGGAGCGCAGCAGTTCAACAACCTGGGCATTGCCTCGCAAGCCGCGTCGCTGATTCCAAACCAAGATGCGCAACGTCTTGCGACTGGCGGATACTTGGCTGCGCAGGTCGGTGCGAACTGGAATCGAAATGGGGGCGCGAGCGCGAATCTCGGAAACGCCGCGCTCTTGGGAAGCGCCGCGACCTACATGCTTCCGCAGGGGATGCAACGCGAAGGCGCTGCTGCGGTGAACGGTGTGCAGATCGCCAAGGGGCTCACTGATCTGTCGCGAACTGGAACGTCAATGAGCTCGGCGGCTGCTGGCGGATACTACGCGGCCGGAGCTTCTCTGCTGCTGAACTACGTCGATGTCCCCGGTGAAAAATACATCAACGTGGGGCTGCAGGGAGTGGGGATTTACTCGCAGGCGAGTGCACTCGGGCTCTTTGGTGGTGGTGCCGGCGCTGGAGCAGGCGCTGCGGGAGCAAGTGCTGTCGGTGCAGGTGCCGCTGGGGCTGCGGGTGCTGGAACCGCGGGTGCTGCTGCGACCGGAGCTGTCGGAACTGGTGGCGTGGGCGCTGGTGCGGTTGGATCGGGCACGGTGCTGGGTATGGGCGCCGCTGCGTGGACAGGGGTCGGTGTGGCCGTTGTTGCCGGCGTCATGATCAAGAAGGGTTACGACCGCAAAATGGAGAACATGCGTGCAGACCACGGCACCGCTCAGACAGGAATCTTCAGCCGACTTTCATTCACCGAAGGGCAGGAGTGGGACCCGCAGATGTCGGTGTTCCAAAAGAATCTGACCAACGCGCTTGCTGGAAAGTTCAACGGCCAGCCCGGACAGAAGATCGATCAGCAGACTTTCAAGGCGAATCTTGACGGGTTGTTTGCGACGGCGGCGACGACGACCGGCGGTGTCGACAAGATCTTCCACGATACGCGGAATGAGCTGAACAACATGCACACCCGAGGGGAGCTGACTGATGCAGAGTTGGTAAACGCGTCCCGTTCGCTTGCGCAGTCGTATGAGAGCGTCGGGAACAAGCTCTTCAACGCGACAAAAGACTCTTTCAAGCAGGAGCACGCTCTGCGTACGAAAAGCGATCAATTGGGCCGACAAACGGCAGGGATGATCGACTCGCTGAACGAGATGTTCGCGAGTAAGGGCATCTCGACGCAGATCGAGCGCACTGCCAATGCTCAGCGCCCTGCAAACAAACAATCTGACCGCGTCGCGGCTCAGTGGGCTTAATTCTACTCTAGTCGCCGAGCACAACCTCCGCGAATTCAGGCACTTACACTGGAGGCTACCCCCAGAGTAACGCCGCGCGATTCGGCGCGGACCCCGACCTCCCACGACCACGGCCGACGCTACAATGCGGAACAGATGCCCGCGCTTGCGAGCCCGCCGGTGCGGAACTGCTCGATCTGTTGGCGGGTGGTGGCCGGGTCAACGTGGACGATCGTGTTCCAACCGCGAGACCTCGCAGTCGCGGCGTTCAGTTCCAGATCATCGATGAACACCGTGCGTGCGGGTTCCAGCGCAAAGCGCTCCTCGGCAATCGCGTAGATCCGATCTTCCGGCTTTGACACGCCCGCCTCAAACGACACGAGATACCCGTCCGCCACTTCATGCAGGCGGTGTTCGTTCATCAGGAACTCCCAATGCATGGCGTTCGTGTTCGACAACAGGAAGACGCGGTGTTCCTTGCGAAGGGTCGCGGCCAAAGTCAGCATCTCGGTCATCGGCGTGAAGATCGAGGTCCAGACTTTTCGAAACTGAGGAATGTCCACCGCGCCGAATCGCTCCTGCACGACGGCGAGGAACTCATCGGTGGTAATGCTGCCGTTCTCGTACTCGTGTCCCCGGCAGGAAACAAAGAGCTCCTTGGGGGAAAGATCCCAGGTTGCATACTTGCGCAGCTCGTCGAGCACGGGCTCGAAGGAGAAATGGTGGAGAACTCGGCCGACATCGAAGATGAAGGCATCGATCGGTGATCGTTGGGTAGTCATTGCTGTCGGTGTTCTTACTCGGCAGTCGCGTCGTCTTCGGCAGCAGCCTTCTTCTTCTTTCCCTTCTTAGCGCCGGTGGCGCTCTTCGGGGCTTTCGCGCCGCGTTTGCCCTTCTTCGGGGGAGGCGGATTCTCGGCAACCTTCTCTGCGCGCTCCTTGATCAGGCGAACAGCGTCATCGAGCGTGAGGGTTTCGAGGCTCGTGCCGCGTGGGAGCGAGGCGTTGGTTACGCCATCGGTAACGTAAGGACCGTAACGGCCGTTGAAGAGATTGATCGTTGCGCCGCTCGCTGGATGCTTGCCGAGATCCTTCAACGGTTCTGGCTTGCGAGACTTACCGCGCGTCTTCGGCTCCTTCAGCAGCTCTTCTGCATCGGGCAACGTCATCTCGAGGGGGGAGATCCGATCCAGCGGAATGGAACGCGTGTCGTCGCCGCACTTGATGTAAGGCCCGAAGCGGCCGTTGTAAACGAAGACGTCCTGCTTCAGTTCCGAATGGGCGCCGAGGTTCTTCGGAAGAGCGAGGAGCTTCAGCGCATACTCGAGATTCACATCATCGAGCTTGGTGTTCTTGAGCAGCGAAACCATCTTCGGTTTCTTGTCGTCGCCTCCCTCGCCGAGCTGGATGTAGGGACCGAAGCGGCCATTCTTGAGATACACCCGCTCGCCTGTTTCCGGGTGGAGCCCGAGCCCTTCGGCTTGCTTGTCAGCCTGGTTGAGCATCTCCTGCGCTTTAACGAGCGTGAGTTCGTCAGGCGGCAGCTCTTCCGGCAGCGAGGTTCGTCGCGTTCCATCGGAGAGAAACGCTCCGTATCGTCCGATTCGCACTTCGACGAGTCGATCGTCAGCCAGTTTCCCCAGAGGGATCCCGCATACGAGGCGCGGATCGATCGTCTGCTCGCCGGTCGTGACGAGTTCCTTCAGACCAGCGTGGCCGTTCCCGAAGTAGAACCGTTTCAAGTAGGCGAGGCTCACGGCTTCGCCGCGCGATATGGAGTCGAGA
>JADYYL010000058.1 GCA_020853655.1 Deltaproteobacteria bacterium | reverse complement strand
CTGAAGGAGCTCACCGATCTCCCTCGGGGTGTACAATCGTACAGACTCGAGTATGTGACGATCTGGGCGATCTGGTCGCTGAATCGCAACGCGCTTCTCTATCCGCAGACCATCCACCGACAGCGAGCGTTCGATGTGGAATGTCGAGTCGCCGGTCGAGACGACAGAATGGCGTTCAAGGCCGGCAATGAGGGCGTCGCGCTCGAAGTAGTCGATAAGCAGTGGAGCGTGCGGTGTTAATACTCGCCTCCACTCGAGAAGCATACTCCGATGCGCCAAGTCTGATTCGAGATAACCAAAAGAGTTGAATAAACTCAGCGCTGCTCCAAACGTTTCGTTGGCGAATGGGAGGGCACGCATATCCGCTCGGAGAAAGCTCACCGGAGTGTCGACCGTTTTCCTGGCAACTTGGAGCAGCGACCAAGACAAGTCGATTCCGATAACGTCAAATCCCCGACTGGCGAGAAGGGAAGAATACCGAGCGGCGCCGCAGGCAATGTCGAGAACGCGAGAAGTCGCAGGCAGATACTGCTCGAGCAGCGGCAGATTCAGTGCTGCCTCCGCGGAGTTCCGATGAGAGTAGAGGGCGAGGTAGTCGTCGTCGAACCAAGTTTCGAACCAGCTCATGCGACCGACTTTTCGAGAGATTCGCAAAGGGGCGAGTGCCCACCGCAGAGTCCAACGAGTTCCTGCGCGGTTGCTCCGTCGTAGTTCTGTGTCTCGGAGAGGAGCTTGGCGATGCGTGCTCGAGAAGCATCGTTCTCTGTGATCGAGAGACGTTCGTCTGAGAGCGCCTTTCCGATCTCGCGGACCATACGTTCGGCTTGCTCGAGGGGGGTGCCGCCGTAAGGTTGTGCAAGGAGGAAGAGGTCTGTCCCTCCTTGCAAAGTAAGCACAGCCTTCTGTTCGGCGGAAAGGTGTTGAAGCGCGCGCATCTCGAGAGCATCTGTCGTTACGACGCCGCTAAAACCCAGCTCACCGCGAAGAAGATCCGTGACAATCGCTCTCGACACTGTGGCGGGAAGCGCAGGATCAAGCGCCGGGAGGAGGATATGGGCCGTCATGATCATCCGAATCCCAGATTCGATGGCACGGCGAAACGGAAGGATCTCGCGGCTGAGAAGGGTCAGCTTATCGGCATCGATGGTCGGTAATTCAAAGTGCGAATCGGCGTGAGTGCCGCCGTGACCGGGAAAATGCTTCGCGCAGGCGACGAGGCCTTCCTTTTCAATCGCCTGAATAAACGGAATCCCGAGTCTCTCGACTTCGCTCGGATCCGAGGACAGCGCGCGTGCTCCAATGACGGTGTTGTCGGGATCGAGCAGGGTGTCGAGCGCTGGGCCGTAGAAGAGGTTCATCCCAAGTCCGCGAAGCTCTCGCGCCATGGCCCTCGCGACGTCCGCTGAGTGCTCCCCCCAGCGATGGGCTGCCGGAAAATGTGTGATGGGTTGCCGGAGGCGGTGTACCCTTCCGCCCTCATGGTCGACCGAAAGAAAGAACTTGGATCGACCGGTCGCCTCTCGTGCTTCTTGCCCAAGGCGTTGAAGCTTGACGTACCAATCCTCTGCGTTCTGGTCGATATTGTGTTTGAAAAAGATGACTCCGCTCGGCCGAACACTCCCGAGGAGGCGACGTTCTTCGTCCGTGAGTTGGGTTCCTGAGAGTCCAACGATGAAGTGTGAACCGAGGTCGATTGAATCTTCACTACTCATGGGAGGTCTCACTCAGGATGACGCGGGTAAGGGCTTGTCGCGGGTGGAGGGACCTTTGACGCGACAACGAGTTCGGCATTGGCTCGGCTTAGTCTATCGGGGTCGGGGTCTATCAAGGTCGCGTAAAATCGTATTCAGCGATTTTTGAGCAAGGTTCGTTCTGTGCTTGACTGTCGGCACAGGGTTTTCACAACCTTGCTATACCGAAACTCTCCCGTAGACGCTACGTCGAGATCGGGGAGAGACGTAAGGAGCGCATGGCGAAAAAAAAGAGTTCATCGAGCGACGACGGAGTTCTGTTGGTCGCCGAAAACCGCAAGGCGCGGCACGACTATGAAATTCTCGAGACCGTGGAGGCGGGGATTGTGCTGCTCGGCGCGGAGGTGAAATCCCTTCGGGAGGGACACGGGAATCTGCGCGATAGTTACGTTCGAGCAATCTCCGGCGAGCTTTACCTCGTGGGTTGCCACATCCTTCCGTACAAGTTTGCACGGAGCGAGGAACTCTCGCCGCTGCGCGACCGAAAGTTGCTCGTGCATAAGAAGGAGATGGAAAAGCTGTTGACGAACGTTACTCGGAAGGGACTGACGCTCATCGCCATCAAACTCTATTTCAAAGACGGGAAGTGCAAAGTTCTTGTCGCTGTAGGACGCGGAAAGAAGGCGCACGATAAGCGAGACGACCTGAAGAAGCGCGAAGCGGAGCGTGAGATGGAGCGAGGATTCAAGGCTCGGTCCAAGTAAAGGAGTCTCGTTGAACTCCGCGGTTGCGACTCAAGCGATTGCTCACGACTGTGAGAGCAGGACGAGAGAGGATTCGTGAAGGGATCTCAGTGGTAGTGCGCGCTCACTTCGCGAGGCGTTTTTTTGACGGTCTCGGGATTGAGTAACTTTGCATATGTGTCGTGTACTTCATTGCGGACCATCGAGTGCAGCCCGTAGAAGATCGACATCAAGCGGTGAACCTCGACCTTGTTTCCACTAGCGATACGCAATTGAAGGAGATTCGCTGTGCGACGCATCTCGACCAGTATCTTCTCCTGCTCGCCCACGGCCTTCT
>JADYYL010000057.1 GCA_020853655.1 Deltaproteobacteria bacterium | reverse complement strand
CTCGGGCTCTGACGTGTAGTTTGCATCGACGGACGTCCCCGCCTGAACCGCAACTCGTCCGCGAGATACGTCCGTGGACCACTTGGCGTCGAGGAACGCGAGGTTGACGTTTGGTTCCTCGTTTCGAGATGGCAGCGTGAGGTAGTCTCTCCTGCGCCGATTCGGATCGTTGAGATCAAATGCGAGATACGTGTCGACGAAACCTCCGAGTGAGAGTTCGCTACCCTCCAAGCCGACGAGGGAGTTGAGCGTCCTCGGGTATTCCGCATTCGTCTCCGCCTCGGACAAATCAGGCTCGAGGAAGTAGCCGACCGATAAGATCGCAATCCCGAACGTCGACAACCGGGAGTATTTTGGCATTATGCGACTGACCTGCATGATCTCTTGTTCTCCTCACTGATTCACAGCAGCTCCAGAATAGCGGAGAGCCACGTAAAAAGGCCGTAAGGAGCGAACATGACGTCGTAAAGAAAGCATAAAGAATTCGCTTAGAAGACGTCGCGAATGAGCGTCGGCACACGAGAGGGGCGGCGCAATTCTCGGCTCAACGAGTCAGGAACAAGCTTTCAGTTCCGATTGCGGATACACTCGGTTGGTTGAATGCGGCTTCGAAGGGGACATCATGATTCGATCGACTTTGCTCAACGCCTTGCGGAATCCGACTTTAGATTTGTTTCGTCCTGCCCTTGAGTTTCTACGTGACCGAGCGACTCCGGAGCTCGCTCCAGGGCGCTACGAGATCGAGGGCACAGATGTTTTCGCGCTCGTTTCGCAGCTGCAGTCACGCGCGCCGGCGGAGGGTCGATTCGAAGCGCACCGCAGATATGTTGACGTGCAGTACCTTGTATCGGGCGCTGAGGAGATATTGGTGACGGACGTCACTCCACTCACTTCACACAGCGCGTACGACCCGGGAAGGGACATCGAGTTTTTCGAGTCAGCGAATCAGTGGGAGGCTGTTCCACTGCGGCCAGGCGATCTCGCCATTCTCTATCCGGAAGATGCTCACCTACCAAATTGCCACTCCCCCACTCCGTCGCAACTGCACAAAGTCGTCGTCAAGATAGCCCTGCAACTGGTGCGAGACCCTGCTCAATCTAGGGGATAATGGCGGTCGCTGCGCGTTCAAGTCGATTCCAAATCGCATTCCAGTAACCGCCCTGCATATCCGCGCGTTTTCGCACAACGATGAAATCCGCGCCGAGATCCGAGAGCGTCCGAAGATCGGAGTAGAGTCGCCGCGCCAAAAGAATTGGATCCGCACCGAGCTCAAGCTCAATGGATTGCTCTCCTTGGATACCCAAGTCCTTCATCAGCGCGGCGGAGATCGAGGTGGATTCCGAAACAATCACAAGGGGAATCGCCGGTCGGTAATGCTCCTTCAGTTGACCAGGAGCTGCAGCAGACGAAGCCGAGATAACTTTTGTTGAGGGGAACCGCTCGCTCAACACAGACTCGATTTGCTCAGCGGTGATCATGCCGGGACGGAGGATGCGAACGACATCTCCGACATAGTCGATGACCGTCGACTCAAGGCCGTGCTCACTCTCGCCGCCATCAATGATGAGAAGTCCTGCATCGGGAAACTCGCTCCGCACATGCTCCGCAGTTGTGGGGCTGACGCGAGTGAATCGATTGGCGCTCGGCGCAGCAAAGATCATCCGGCGAGCGATTTCGCGCGCGGTCGGATGGAGTGGCATTCGGACGCCGACCGTGGGGAAGCCGGCGGTGATCAAATCACTCACCGCCTCAGACTTAGGCAGGACGATGGTCAACGGGCCTGGCCAGAATCGTTCGCTGATGAGCGCGAGCACCTCCGGCACATCACGTGTCAGCGCCCCAAGTTGCACTGGCTCGCCAATATGAACGATCAAAGGATCGAACAGCGGACGACCTTTGAGCTCAAAAATTGCGCGGATGGCCTCGGGACGATCGATTCGACCGGCAAGGCCGTAAACCGTTTCGGTAGGGACCGCCACGATTCCACCCCGTTCGAGAACCCCACACGCCTGGTCGATAACGGCTGAGTTGATCGGCGTGCTCATAAAGGATCGCTCATCTTTCCAAGGCCCAGCGCTCATATATACGCGCTGGAGGGGTCCGAGTGGGCGAGATTGCCACGCTTTCGATTGAGAAGGAACGAGGCGGGATTGGATTTTGGCGATCCCGGGTATCCGGCGAAACGGGAGTCACCGAGAGATCATCGATTGTAGAGGAGCACTGCCGCTCCCCTTTTCCTTGAGAAACCGCAAGCATGACCCTCATCGCCACCATCCCCGCCAGCGACGGAATTATCATCGCCACTGACTCGGTTCTCGCCGCCGGCGGAGTGCGTGATCGAACTCAGAAGATCGTGCGCCTGACGAACAAGATCTGTTGGGCCGGAACTGGAGAGCTTCCCCTCATTCAACGATTCGCGCAGCAGCTCGCCGCGTTTGAAGATTCACCGCAGACGTTGAAAGAGCTGCTCCCATCGCTGACGAACATTCTCCGTTCCACGGTACGCGAACTCCTCGCCTACGATTATCGAACGGATGTCTACGCCAACAACCCAAACGCCATCGCTCAGCTTCATCGTGCGGATTTTCTCTTCGCCGAGTGGAGCAACGGCGTTCCCTACTCACTGCATCTCAATACGTTTGGTTCGCCACAGTGGTTTTCTGATCGACCGTTCTTTGTTGGCCCCGGCGATGTGTTTGCAGGGTGGCTCCACCAGAAATACAAAGGGGCAACGCTGACGACCAAGAGCGGGGTTTCGCTTGGCTATCGCATCGTCGAAGAAGCGATCGACACCGGGTGGTATGGACTCGGGGGCTCGCCCGATGTGTGGCAGATCACCGACGCTGGAGTGAAGCAGCTCGCTGAATCAGATGCACGTTCGATGAAAGATCGCTT
>JADYYL010000056.1 GCA_020853655.1 Deltaproteobacteria bacterium | reverse complement strand
TCGAGGATTAGCCTGTTTTTATTATTCTGCGGGCGCGTCTGAAAGAAGAGCGGGATTGACGCAGCGCGCTTCATCCGCTCTGCTCAGGCTTCAGATCAAAGGATATCGACATGTGGACACTCTTTGAACGCGGCGGGCCAATCATGTGGCCGCTCCTCGTCACATCAATCATCGCCGTGAGCATCGTGCTTGAGCGGTGCGTTTTTCTGTGGAAGACGAGGTCAAGCCGATCGCCTGAGACGCTGGAGCGCATGTTCCGTTCGGCCGAGCGTGGCGCGTTTGACGAAGCCATCGCCGAAGGGCGGCGCTCCGGTGATTTTGTCGCCCGAGTGCTCGCCTATGGATTAGAGCATCGCGCCTTTTCCTATTCTCAGGCTGCACTGCGCCAAGCGAACACGGAGCTTCGCAACTTCTCGCGAGGCGTCACTGCGCTCGACACGATTGTGACTCTCGCTCCCCTGCTCGGCCTGCTCGGAACGGTCACCGGTATGATCAACGCTTTCGGTTTGCTCGGTGGCTCAGAGCTTGAAGCTCCGGCAGCGATCACCGGTGGTATCGCAGAGGCGCTGATCGCGACGGCATATGGCTTAGGCATCGCCATCACGGCCCTTATCCCGCTCAACATTCTCAACGCGAAACTCGACAATGCGCATGCAGAGCTCGAGGAACGGGCCTCTGAGTTGGAGACCATGCTTTCAAAGAGCGGTGATGATTCGGTCCGGGGGGAGCTCCGCCGCGCATGATTCGCATCCCCTCACCGCGAACAAAACGTCGAGCGAGGATTGAGATCATCCCGCTCATCGACATCATGTTCTTCCTCCTTGCGACGTTCATGATCGTGTCGGTCGCGATGATCAAGAACCGTGGAATTCCCGTCAACCTACCTCAGGCCGGGACCGGAGCGGCAGAGGAGCGAGCCGAGTTTACCTCCGTGACGGTCAATAAAGATGGAGACTACTACTTTAACAAGGAGCGGGTCAGCTTTGCGGAGCTTGAGCAGCGGCTCCTTGAGCTGAAGTCGTCGAGTGCCGAGCCGCGCGTGTTCCTGAACGGTGATGAAAGCGCGAGCGTCCAGAGTTTTATCTCGGCGCTCGATGCGATTCGGAAGGCGGGGATCGTGAAGCTTGCGATTGAAACGAAACCCCTGCCCGCCCCGAAAAACTGACGATTTTCCGGCCTGTTAAGTCGTTTTGAGAATCTCCCCCAAAGATTGCGGATAAGCGAGGGATCGGCGATACTCTCGCCTCCACGCGGCTCTCCGCCGCGGTACCAACCAGATTTCGCTCGAGACATGTCCCGGAAGCGCGTTCTCATCTTTGTTGTGGCGTATAACGCGGAGCGCTTCATCGCCTCAGTCATCTCGCGTATCCCCGAGTCTCTTCTCCAAGACGAGCGGCTCGAGCTAGAGGTGCTCGTCATCGACGATAGCTCGAAGGATGAGACCTTCCAGCGCGGCCACGAGTTCCGGCAGACCTATACGCATTGCCCGATCACGCTTCTCAAGAACCCGAAGAACCTGGGCTACGGGGGGAACCAAAAGCTCGGCTATCGCTACGCGATCGACAACAAGTTTGATTACGTCGTGCTGCTTCACGGCGACGGACAGTATGCGCCGGAAGAACTCCCTAAGCTCCTCGCTCCGCTCCTGAACGACCAGGCCGACGCCGTGTTCGGCTCTCGGATGCTGACCTCGTTCGGTGCGCTGAAAGGCGGCATGCCGATGTACAAGTTCATCGGCAATCGAATCCTGACGACACTCCAGAACTGGCTCGTTGGAACGAGACTCTCCGAGTGGCATTCAGGATATCGGCTGTATTCATGCGCCGCATTGAAACGCATTCCGTTTGAATCAAACTCGAATAACTTCGATTTCGACACCGACATCATCGTACAGCTCCACGACGCGAGAATGCGGATCGCCGAGCTTCCGATCCCGACCTATTACGGCGACGAGATCTGCCATGTGAATGGCGTGAGCTACGGGCTGAAGATCCTCCTCAGCTGTTTCATGTATAGGATCCAGCGACTTTCGATCTTCTACAATCCGAAGTTCGATACGGGGCAGGCAAATGAGCAGTATGAGGTGAAGTTCGACTTCGTCTCTTCGCACTCGCTCGCGTTGAACGCCGTCCAGCAACAGGACGAACTCTTGATCCTCGGTTGTGGGCCGCTTGAGACGGTTACGCCGTATTTCGCGAAAACGAACGGCGCGGTGTCTGTCATCGATCAGTATGTCGGAGACGATTTGCGACACCGTTCGAAGCAGGCACTCGCGGTTGACCTCGACCAGTTCCGCCTCTCGGATGGCGCGGTCGCGGGAGAGTTCTCGAAGGTTCTCGCGCTAGATATTGTCGAGCATCTCAAGTCCCCAGAAGCGTTTCTCGAGGACATCCGAAACGCCCCCGCGACGCGCGAATCGCTCCTCGTGTTGACGACGCCGAACATCGCTTTCTGCCTCATTCGTGCCTCGCTGCTCCTCGGCGCGTTCAACTACGGCAAGCGGGGAATTCTCGACCGAACCCACACCCGGCTCTTCACCTTCCGCTCACTCCGACGTCTTTTTGAGCAGTCTGGATATCAAGTCGAAAAGATGCGGGGTATTCCGGTGCCATTCCCCTTGGCCGTCGGACGGAACGTTCTTGGCGAGTTCCTCCTTTCGCTCAATGAGTTAGCGATTAAGATTCTTCCGACTGTGTTCTCGTATCAAATTTACGTCGAGGCGCGACCACTACCGACCACCGAGCTTCTGCTCGAACGAGCTCACGTAAACACACGCGAGCTCGAACAAAAGTTGAAGGTATCGAGTTCGTGATGGTACTGCCCCTCGTCGGCGCGATCCTGCTTGGGATCTACGTCGCGCTCTTCGTCCAAAGTGTCGCGGATTACTGGTTCAACCCGGTGTGGACCACGGACGACGCCCTCCAGCAACTTTTCCCCCTCTTCTCGGCTCTCGAACCCCGCATCTTCGAAGGG
>JADYYL010000055.1 GCA_020853655.1 Deltaproteobacteria bacterium | reverse complement strand
GCCTCGACCCCCTCGATTGTTTCCGCGATCGCCACCGTGGAGAAAGCGAAGAGCTGGAGCGCGCTCAATCCCCCTGTCCAGAGGATCGCCACCACGAATAACGGCCACACATTTTGGCAAAGAGAACGACGATCGATCATGCCCACTCCTCACGAGAGATGTGACTACGGTCGCGAATTCCACACCCAACTTATCGGGTAAATTTCCACGAGATTCAGGCGTGCTAGCGCGCCGAAAAAGATCCATGGCCAATTGCGGTTCAGGGATCATCCTACCCAGTCGATAAAGCCTTACTCCCAGATGTTTGCGCAATCCTCTCCGTGGAGATCCACATGAAACTTCGCTCGGCCTTCATAGTCTGCGGGATGCTCGTCGCGTCCACTTCTTTCGCGACGCCTAGTCGCTTCAATGTCACCGGCCGAATTGTTGGCGGTTCGGGATACTCCGTCAATCTTCTCACTCCAAACGGAGACGTCAGAAGCGCACTCGCCAATGGACGTGGCGCATTCACACTCCGGAACGTTCCCGCTTCCGCTGTTCGCGGAGCGTCTCTCCAACTCGTTGGTGCGGACGGTTCTTACTTCGGACCGGTCGTCTTGAAGAAAGCTCGGTCGAAGGCATTCCTGCACCTTAGTGGGAAGCTTCCCGACGATGCTCGCGCGCTCAATCTGGGAACCATCAATCTGAAAACGGGCCACGCGCTCGCGCGAACGGCTCCGGTCACTCCGATCGTGAACACTCGCAAAGTCACCCGAGCAAGCACCGACGGCGTGCCGATCGGCGCTGGACGCTCCGGATTGATCAGCACTTCAAGCGTGACCGTTGGCGGCGTTCAAACCGGCCGAGCCACGACTGACCCCGGGGAAGATCTCGACCGCGATGGAATTCCGAGCACGTTCGACGTCGATGACGACGGCGACACTATCCTCGATGCATTCGATGAATCGTCCGTTGAAACGACCGCCGCGGACGTGCCCTTCACTGCGCTGTTTCTCTCGCTCGCCGACACGCTCAACTACAACATCGACCCATCTTTGAGCCGCACGGCGATCGATGCTGTTGTAGGAGGGGCAAATCAATTCAGCCTCACGTTCTTCTTCAGCAATCCTCCCGGAGGACCAAACGTCAACGGCGGACACGTCGTTTGCCCAAATTCATTGACTTACTGTGCTCGTGACACGGGGACTGCAATTTACGCAGGCGTCAGTGAATCAGATCCGACTTTGCGGGGATTGGTGTGGTCGACCATCAATACGAATGGAAGCGGTTACCCGAACTTGGAATCGACGACCATCGGCGGTCGTCCGGTCCTGTTAGCAAGTATCCAGCCTCGCATCGGCACCTCGAATTTCCGCCCCGGCGATGTGTATACGGTAGCGTTCACGAGCGGCGGAACGGTTGCGGCAACTCGCACGATGAGCCTGCCGCCCTACTTCGTCACTGTGCCGGCGCTGAAGACATTTAACGCTGGATTCGGAGACGTGAACATCGACTACGCCGATACGAACTCCGTTGGCATGTCTCCCGGCAATGCGATTGAGCTCTCAGGCTCGAATACGCTTCGCATGACATACTATCGGCCGCAACGTCTCGGCATCTCGGGTGCGGAAACGAGCGAGTATGTTGACATGGGTCACCTGCACTACGGTCTTCTCGCGTCAGGCGACAACATCACATCGGAGTTCACCTGCGCTGGGCTTTACTCGGGTCTGTCGTCTACGCTGACGGAAGATCCCGCCGGCCTCGGCACTGGCGGCAGCCCCTCCCCGCAAGACGGAGCGATCCTTTGGCCGCTCACGGATTCCGCCGGAGATGCGACGCCGAGCCCAACGAGCACGATGTCATTCACTGTCGATCTTCGACAATGCATGACACGAGCCGGAATCACCCCTGACCCCACTGCGGCGTATCGCATCGTCCTGACCGCAGCAGGTGAAGACCTTGCAGGCGGAGCCAACCGAGCCGCGCAGACGATCTACGTCCGGCTCCCGTAATCTGAAGCGCCGGGGGGATCGCTCCCCGGCGCACCCCCTCTCTCCACGCCTGACGACCTTCGATACCTATCGAAGCCTCCTATTCCAATCAGGTTTCGACGAGATCGAACACCCCGCGGCGCACTGCGCGCTGACATATAAAGTCGACTCCTCGATCACTCGATACCTCATCAGCGTTGTCACTCAGGAGTCCATGAAAACAAAGCTCTGTCTCTCTCTCGCGCTCGCCTTCGCCGCGTTCGCGCAACCAACTCAGGCTCAGAACCATGTTCTCGGGCTTGATACCAACGGCGTGACTTTCGAGGTCGTTGCGAGAACGGGGGCATTTACCGGAAAGTCGGAGCTCGCGTTCACGAGCTTCAGTCTTGGCGCCACAACGCGAAAGGGCAATATTCTCTACTATGTTGCGATTCCGAGCGGTGGAACGGACCCGGCACTTTTTGCGGCGAATTCAAAGACGAGTGCCGTTACGGTAACTGACCTGGATCGAAACGAATCAGTGCGAGCGCTCTTCTTCTCAGGACGATCGCTCTACGGGGTCCTCTACGACGCGTTATCGAACTCCGCGGGAGTATACCGCATCAACCCTGCGACTGGAGTAACTTCGCTCGTCGTCGATCTCTCGGGCCTTGACGTCGAGCCCATTCCTGGAGCCCTCGCGAAAGTCGGAAAGGCGTACTCGATGCTCGTGAAACCAGAGGTCGACAGCGCACGGCGCCAACTTCTCACATTTCGGCTACGCGCTGGGTCCGCTGCCGTCGTCGAAGTCGCCGACAAAGATGGCGTCCCTGTTCAATGTAACAAGTTGAAACCGAATAAGGCCAAAAAGGATTTTGTGTGCCTGGCTTCCGCTGCAAACGATACCCAGGTGGACTTTTGCAGGCTCAACTCGCGCGGGGTCGCTCGCTGCGTCACGACGTTGCCGGCCATCGAACGGGTCGGCAGTGGTCACACGCTCCTCACGACAGACGAAGCAAACTACTTCGCGTTCGTTTACGTCCCGGGTGAGCCGGACAACCAGCACCTGATCCGGCTGAACTCACGGGGTGCGATCAAGTCGAACGTCGCCTTGCCAACGATCTCGATTGGCGGACACTTCCTCACGGAAGCTCCGGCGCCAACGCCCCAGAAGTAGTTCGATCCGCAAAGCTTGAGTGATTTCAGAGCGTTACCAACACCCTCTCATCTCGGCTTCTTTCGCACGCCTCGGGGAAGTCGGCGATGAGTTGATTACGGTCATCAGAACGGACGAAGTCGCATAACACCTTCAATCCTTTGAAGGTCTAGCGCGCATGTTGTCCGGCCGAGAACCCAACCTCACAACTCCGTCTGAAACATCGCTCCCACGGCCAGAGCATCGCACAGACGTGCCGTCATCCCAACCACCCGCTCTCGCACTGCCGGGAGGTTTGAAGGGCGAGAGAGTTCCGTTTGCGCTCACCGGTGTCGTCACCACCAACGCCGACACGCAACTTGATTCGTTGATACGAGGATACTTCGGCCTAAAGAAAACCGAGGATCTTTCCCCAGCTCTCAAAAAGCTTTTCCTAGAAGCAAATCCGCAACTTGCGAAAGAAGCCGCGCAACCTCGTACCGTGGTACCCGCGGGAACGCAGATTTCGACAGTCGCGAGCCCGTCGCTCTCCCGAGCCCGAGCGAAGATCGTCCAGGAACTGATCGACAATGTCCAGTCCACCGAGCCATCGGAGGCGAATGCCGCCGCTCTCGCAGCAGGCCGAGAACTTCTCACAAATGTGAAGCGCACTGCGTCCGCGATCGACGGCTACGTGCAGACCGTTCAGGGAGTGCAAAGCTTCAGCAAAGATCTCGATCAAGCGCGCGCGGCAATTGAGAAGAATGATCTGGCGACGGCGGATCGGCATCTCGTCGAAGCCTTTCAGCGAAGCGACTCCCTTCGCACGTCGAACGATCCCGAACTCGCCGCATCCGTCTCAAAGACCCGGCTTGGCATTGCGGAGCAACGCCTCGCCATCGCCAGTGCATCAGGCGCTGATCTTGAACAGTTCACCACGACAGTCAACAGTGAGCTTCGCGCGCTTCGCAGCGCAAAGCAGATCACGGAAGAGGAGTTCACCGCGGGTGTTCGCCGCTATGAACGAGCCAATTTCCTAGCGGCAAGCTCACAACAGTCGGCGGCCGGTAACTCCCGTGATGCGCGAGATCAGCTCGTCCAAGCGGCCCTCCATACTCTCGACCCAAATGGCGCGCTCGCTTTTCAACACTCGGTGCTCACATCCGGTCGAAGTGGCGAGCGAATGGTGTTCGACCCCGAAACGCTCGCGAAGAATCCCAACTTCCGTCTGTTCGCGCAGGATACGACGGTCCCAAAGCTCAGCGATACAACGGTCAGCAAGATCATTGACACCTATGCGAGTCAGTCGCGCGAGCAGCGCTCCAACGCAGCACATCTGGTCGTCGAATCCGTCCGCCTGAGCGCCGAACAGGGCGACGCCGGAACCTCCTATCGATTGCTTCAGGTTGCCCGTGCGATGCACGAGAGTGAAGCGCAGCGCACGACAGACAAACTCGGTCCGTCCGACCTGATTCACCAACAATCGTCGACAAAGCTCGCCGAGAGCTTTCTGCAGGCATCACTCGGAGCGACGGAGGCAGCGGCTGTTCGTGCCGCTCAGGCGCGTATCGCATTGATCAATGACGGCCCGACGGAAGCGAATCAACGCACTATCGGACTCGCCGCCGTACATGAAGCCCATCTTCGGCGAGAGCTTGCCCGTACCGACCCGGAACAAGGCGCCTACTTGAGTAACATCGTGCACGACCTCGAATCGCGGCCCGGCATTCTAGGCAAGCAAGGTCTCAGCGAGGTCAAACTCATCGAGATCGATGGCCGAATGAACGCTGGCGACATGCGAGCGGCTGAGCAACTCACCGAGGCAGCCCGCACAAGTTATCGTTCGGTCACTGGATTCAATGATCGGCTCAGCGACGTTGTCGCGCGACATACCGCATCTGATGCCTCGGGGCCGGCGGGCACAGCATTGCGCGCGGTCGCTGCGATCGCTCCGGAGTGGTCGCGATTCGGGTTGGAAGACGCGGCGCTGGGCATGATCCGCGGAGGTGTCGCCGGTTGCCTCGTCGGGGGAGGCATAGGCGTCCTGGTCGGTCCGGAGGGAGTCATCGGGGGATGCATCGCCGGCGCGCGCTTCGGTACTCTCGCAGGAGGTCTCGCCGTCGGCCCGCTCAATGCTATCGCACGCTCCGACAAGATCGCAGAACAGTTTTCCACCGGATTATCTCCCCTCTCGGGCGGCGAAATGGGATTCGCCGTGGCGGGAATGTCACTCGACATGCTCGGTATGGCTGGCGTCGGTGCTGGTGCGCTTCGCGTCTCTGAGAAGCTGCTCTCGACCGAAGGCGTCAAGGGAGTT
>JADYYL010000054.1 GCA_020853655.1 Deltaproteobacteria bacterium | reverse complement strand
TCAACAGGCTCACTTGTCAGAGCACTCGTTTTTATCTATTGGCTGCATTGAACTCAGTCATGGGCGTTTTTTATGGATATCCCGCGAAGCGAGAATCTGTGAAAAAGCCCATTACTGAGTTGTCACAGCACGAGCAGGTTGTAAAAAACCCGCCGAGCGCAACGCGAGCCGACGCTGTCTTGGCATAAATGCTGTCCAGGCATAAATGCTGTCCGGGCATAGACGTTGTCCGGGGATATTCGGACCCCCAGCACGACCCCTGAACGCCAGCGGCCCACACCTCCAAAAGCAGACGCTCGAGCGGTCAAATCGAAGCGAGGACCCACTCCTTCTGCGGCGGGACAGATCCGCCTTCGCCACCTCAAAGAGGCCTTTCTCATTACTCTGAGTGGGTAAAATTGACAAGTTTCACAGAGGGTTACGGTCAAGAGTCTGCCACCATTTCCGCTCCGCGTCGTTGCCAAGCACTGATGGGGTGAGCGCTTCTGAGCGAATCGACACAGACCAAGTTGATATGTCCTCTGTCGCCGATTCGGGTTAGGTTGCGCGCTCGTGCGCACACAGAAGCTTTTTTCTTTACGATGACCTCTCAGAGTCCTGGTCGAGCAGCTCTACCGACCTTCCTCTCCCTCCTCTTCTTCGCGGCCGCGTTGCGGGAGCTCGCGGAGCCGCAGGATTCGATCCGTCTTGCGCTCTCACTCATCGATGACCATGCGAGGAATCTCTTCTCCTGGCGCGCGAACTGGTTCTCGACCGGTCGATTTCTTCTCGTGGGCTACGATCTTGCCTATACGGAGAATTACCTCTTCATCGGTGGGATCGCCGCCCTCTTGCATTGGGTTACCCTCACGTCGTCGACGGCCGCAGCGCTCGCCGTCGCATCCGTCTCCACGCTTTCGCTCTTGAGCGCGACTTTTCTCCTCGCGCCAAGAGCCTCACGCTTTCAAGTCTGGGCCAATGCCCTCCCCGCCAGCGCGCTCCTCGCATTCTTCGCTTCTCCGTCGATCGGAACACTGTTGCTTCCCACCGCTGTTCTCGCAGCAGTCGCTCCCTTCCGCCTCAGTGCGGAACCGCTCAACCCCCCGCGCGGCGCGGCGTGGATCCTCCTCGCCGGTGCGGCTGGGGTTTCACTCCTCGCGGGGCTCATTGCGTCCATCGGCATCGTTGCTTCGCTCTCTCTCGCACTTGTTCGACGGCGCCCCATCGTTCGAATCGCGTGGCTCGGCTTTGCAGGCGCAATGTCACTCATCGTCCTTCTCGCCATCCCCTATTTCCGTTCCGGACTGAGTTCTCGCGACATGGTCAGAATCGTGGAGACATCGTTCGTTCGGTCGTCACGCGTGGCTCCGAAAAACAGCGTTGCACCTCAGGTTTTCAAACGCCTGAACGCGATAAGCGGTAATGAAGCGGTTTTTCTCTTGCCCTTCGGCAGACCCACGAAGCACCTCTCGGACTTTTTCGACTCGACCATTTTTCGCGTTCAGCAATCGCTACTGGAAGCCCTCCGGGAACACGATGATGTCGTGGACGGCGTTCGGCCAACGATGAGCGGGAGCCTCGTCATACCGCCGCCCGCACTCGCGCAGCTCGATGAAGCAGTGCGCAAATTCCCATCGCTCGCCTCCCTTCGGGCGCTCGCGCGTTTTCCTCAGGCTCGTTACGTCGTTTACAGTCGGGCCTTTCGGCGCTCCCCGCGCATCGAATGGTTTACGAAGCGAGTCGCAAAGTACTCGCGGCACATCACATTGCTCGATGTGGACGCCGAGGGAAACTTCCTGCTCGAACTCCACCCCATAGTCCCCGCGAAGAATTTCTCAGTATTACTTTCACCGGAACCATCGCGCGAACGGGTGCTGGACTTCGAAGTCCGGGCGCTCACGTTCGCACCCGCGGATCGCGGTGCAGAAGTCCGGCTCATCACCAACCTTCGACAGGGAGCGACACCCGTCACGGAAACGTTACCGTTGAGAGCGGATGGCGAGTGGACCCGCGTGCGATTCAAGATTCCGCGTTCTGCCTCGCGAGTCGACGCGCATGAAATTCGGTTTCAAGAAGAAGTGGGAGGAAGAAGCGTCGAGATTCACTTGCGGAAAATGAAGGCGCGGGAGCGATGGGAGCTCTCCGAATGGGAGAGCTTGCAACAGACGCCTCACGGCAAGATTGTGGAATCACCGCGCAAACCGGAGTGACGCACCTCTCGTAAAGCGGCCCGGTGCTTCGGCAGCTCCCTTTTGCGCTCGAACCTCGAGATTTGTATGGTGGTCCACCGACCGCAGCAGTTCGAGTTCGTCCCCCGCTGTGTGTTCGTAGGAAAGACTGAGTAGGAGGTAACATGTCCCAGCAAGCGCTCGTTGGAATCATTATGGGCTCTCAGTCAGACTGGGAGACGATGGAAGAGTGCGCCTCCCTGCTCGACAGCCTCGGCGTCCCCTACGAGGTGAAGATTGTTTCGGCGCATCGAACTCCGGATCTGATGTTCGAGTACGCTTCGACTGCGTAAGCTCGCGGAATTGCGGTCATCATCGCCGGCGGGGGGGGCTCTGCCCACCTGCCGGGTATGACGGCTGCAAAAACGACTCTCCCCGTTCTTGGTGTCCCTGTGAAGACGAAGTTCATGCATGGACTCGACTCTCTTCTGTCGATCCTGCAGATGCCCGGCGGAGTACCGGTCGGCACACTTGCCGTTGGCAAAGCGGGCGCGAAGAACGCGGCCCTCTTGGCAGCGTCAATCTTGGGGAATAAATATCCGCAGTACCGCGACGCAGTGAAGGCCGCCCGAAAGCAACAGACGGAAGCAGTTCTGCAGAACTCCGATCCGAGGGTTGCGGATGCCAAGTAGCTCGACAGTCGGCATTTTCGGTGGAGGACAATTGGGGCGCATGCTCGCGCAGGCTGCGCCCGCCCTTGGGGTCCAATGTCGTGCCATCGATCCTTCGCCGATTGCCCCCGTTGCCGACGTCGCAGAGCACATTGTCGGGCAGTATGAAGACTCCGCGTCTCTGCGAGCCTTCGTCGAGGGCCTCACCTGCGCGACCACAGAATTCGAAAACATCTCGTCAAAAGCTTTGCGAGAGGTCGCGGCTTACGTGCCTGTCTACCCGCCGATCTCTGCGATTGAAGCGAGTCAGGATCGAGTCGTCGAAAAGGAAACGTTTGTTCGGCTTGGAATTCCCACTCCAGAGTTCGCGCCGATCGATTCCGTTGCGGACCTTGAACGCTGCCGTTCGCTCCTCTCGCCGCGCGCGATCATTAAAACGCGCCGCCTCGGCTACGACGGCAAGGGCCAGCGAGTCGTCAGCGGCATCGAAGAAGCGTCACGCGCCGTGCAAGAACTCGGGGGCAGTGGGCTTATCCTCGAGTCATTCGTCAACTTCTCGCGCGAACTTTCCATCATCGCGTGCCGCGGGCAGCGGGATGAGACCAAATTTTATCTCGTGACCGAGAATCTTCATCGAGGTGGAATTCTTCGGAAATCAATCGCTCCCGCGCCGAACCTACCCGACGAACTTGAGGCCACCGCTCAGACATACATCGCCAAGCTCCTCGACCATTTTTCATACGTCGGAGTTCTGGCCCTTGAGCTGTTCGAAGTGAATGGCCAACTGATGGCAAATGAGATGGCACCGCGAGTGCACAACACAGGCCACTGGACGATCGAAGGCGCCGAAACAAGCCAGTTCGAGAATCACCTTCGTGCGATACTCGGAATGTCGCTCGGCTCAACGAAGCCTCGTGCGCCATCCATCATGCTCAATCTCTTGACCGCGATTCCCGACTTGTCATCAGTCGCCGACCGGCCAGGCTTCGCACTACACGACTATCGCAAGGCTTCCGCTCCTCTGCGAAAAGTGGGCCACGTCACGCTTTGCGACCTTGATGTTCGGCGCCTCCGAGAGAACTCCAGCGTGATTGAGAGTTTACTCGTCGAGCGCATTCCCGAGCCTCGCGACAAGTAATTTTTTTGCAATATCTCCGCTCTTGGCTCCCATTCGACAGGTGGCGCATTCCCGTGGGCAACGGGGAGGCATGCAGATGAAAGTTTCGTTCCGCTGGAGGCAAACTCGGCCTATAATCACCGGATAAGATCTTCAAGCATCGAACCCTCTCGGATAGCCCTATGAGCATCAACCAGCGTGGCGTTAGAACAATCCGGGCGCACATTGCATTCGCGACGCTCGTTCTTTTTTCCCCCTTTCCTCTGGGGGGTGGGAGCGCGTCCGCTCAGGAAGCTGTCGCGGCGGAGTCGGAACCGGAAGTCGGAGCGCCAGAGGAGCAGCTCGCACCCACAGCCCGTGAGAGTGTCGATGCGCTCCAACTGTTGAGACGGGCGCGCATCGGCGTCGCATCAGCGGCGAAGTCTCTGAGAGATTCGAAAACAGACCCGAAATCGAAAACGGTTCGCCCCTTTTCTTCTGCACTCAAGCGCAGCTACGGTGACCTCCGGAGCGTAGACAAGGCCATCTCGACCCGAAGCGCCGCTCCATTCTTCGCCTCTCTCCGCAAGAGTTCCCGTGACGTCGCCGAGCTCTCCGCGATAGCAAGCGCCGCTGGACTCAGCTCATCGGGATACCGTCAGGGGATCCGACTTGGTCGGGAGTCCGTGCAGTTCTTGCGTGCGGGATACGGGAAGGAGGCTCTTCGCAAACGTCGAGACTCGGTGCCCTCCGCGTCGGAAGTCTCTCGATTTTCCGCTATCAAGAACGAGGTTGCGCACTTCGAAAGCTCCCTCACGCGGCTTCGCGCTGCCGCCGCCTCAAAATCGGATCAGGCGACAACACGTGTCGTCGATGCATTTTCAACACGGGCGGCATCTATCCAGAGTGCGCCGGCGACCGTCACCGGCTTTGCCGATGTCATCGTTTACCTCAGTGTCGTCGAGGGATCTTGGAAGGGCGCTTCATACTACGTGAATCCGGCTTACGTGTCCGCGTGGAAAGAGGCGGATGCCGCGCTCCTGCGCACCCTTGAGCTTCTGAAGGATACGTCGAATTGGGTCGAAGCGGTCGATTGGAATGATCTTGCTTCACAAATTCAGATTCCATTGGCCGCAAGCCCTCGGATCGAAATGACGGACGTTGAATTACTCGAGATCGAGAAGTTCATCGACTCGCTCGAGATCGTCGATGCTGGAAATGCAATATCTTCCGCATACGACCGATCTCTTTCCGGGCTGTCCGGCGACGGAGAGTTTGAGCGTCTCTCGGATGTCACCAACCGCTCCGGCGTGGCGGATTCGACACTGCTGACTCCGCCGCCGAGCGGAGCAGGTGCATCGTCCAATGCGACTTCCGATTCGGAGAGCGCCGATTCATCCTCCGACCCTGATCCGATCTCGGCCCCGCGCCAGAATCGTCCGTATGATGGTCCAACAAGTAAGGATCGTCCCTCAGGAGGCGGGCAACCGTCGACCTGGACAGACCCAACGGGAGGTTCGAACGGCAACCGTGGTTCCGGCGGGGACAACGATTCGGGGGACAGCGGTTCCACGGGCTCTGATACCGGCGGCTCCTCAGGCGGAGGGGGCGGCATGGGAGGCGGCGGCTCCGGCGGGGACGGTGGTGGCGGCGGCTCTGGTGACGACAGCGGAGTCGGAGACGACGGCAACAAAGATCGAACCGACGGCCGCGTTTCCGGCTAAGCCGGAGCCGCAGCCAGACGCTACACAGCGAGAGCTGTCAGTTTCTGCTACGCAGAAACGTGATCAGCTCTAGTTCCGAGGCGAGTTCACGAACCAGCCAAACGTCGTCATGTTGGTCGCAGAGTCTTCGAGCCGCTCGGCTACGATCGCAAGCCCATGGATCTCAGCAAGTCGGCGATTGCCGAGTACGGCAATGTTTCTCCCGAGTTCTCCCGCCCGGAGCTGCTCCGCAACCCTGGCGGTATTGCGTGACGCCCCCTCTCCACTCGTCAGCCTCAGCTGAGGGTAATGTGCCGCGAGGCTTTGTCGACACTGCAAGAGGACCTGAGGGTGAGTCATGATCGTGTCGATCATCTCGATCGAAGAGTCATTTCGGATCATCAACGTATGCGATACTCGACGCTCGAACCGGCGCACCTCTCGCAGTTCAAAGTTCTTGAGAGCGGCGACACTTTCCGCAACGACACCTCCTGTGGAGTTTTCGAGGGCGAGTTGACCGACCTCGATCTGAGCATCCGCAACCGCCTCACACACGGCCTCCGAGGTATAGAGGTACACCAACCGCGTAGACGGAGAAGCGAGCAGCGCAAGCTGCTCGAGAGCTGCGTCATCGTTGAAGCTGCCCGGACCTCCTTGGATTCCGAGCGAGCTCGGCGGATTGTGTTCCATTCTCGCTCCGGGCGGTTCGCTGTTCACGCGCTGCAGGCTTAGCTATTCGCGCCGTGCGCGGTGCCCCACTGTCCCTCAGTCCTGCGCTCCTCTCTCGCCGCGCTCCTGAAACGGTAAATCACGGTAACAACCGAGGAGTCGGAACTCTTTCGTCATTCCCCTGACCCGTTCGAGCGCGGCCGACACCGACGCGTCTTTCTCAGAGCCTGCAAAATCGAGGAAGAAGGCGACCTCCGATGGGCGCCCTCTCCGCGGACGGCTCTCGATCCGCGTGAGATTAATCCCAGACTGAGAAAACACGGCCAGCACCTCAAGCAGCGCTCCCGCCTGATGGTGTGTCACAAATACGACCGAGCACTTCTCACCCCCTGCGGGAGCCTCGCTGCGACTCAAAACGATGTATCGAGTCTCCTGAGCGTCATGGTCCCCCACGTTATCCTTCAGGATCTCTAGATTATACAGAGCCGCACAGGCAGGATCCGCAATCACAGCGCCCGCGGTGGGCCGGTCGCGAAGAAGCATCAGCGCCGCACCTGCCGAATCGTAGAACGGTCGTCCCTGGAGTTTATTCCTCAACAAGAATCCCCGACACTGCGAGAGAATCGACGTTGTCGAGTAAACATCCTTGATCTCCCGATGGTCCGTACCGCGCAGCGTTAACAAGCTGTGACGAGTCGGCACGCGAATTTCACCAACGATAGAAAGATTCGATTCCAAGAGCAGAGAATGCACCTCAGCTTCTGCTCCATCCAGCGAGCTCTCGAATGGAACGATCCCAAAGTCGACTGAACCATTCATCACGGCGTCAAAAATCTCCGACACATCGCGGCATGGGATACCAATCGTTTCGGTCGAAAACGATCCGATCGCAACCTCGCTCGTTGAGCCGTGCTCTCCTTGAAATGCCGTCAATTGTAACGGGCGGGACTGCGCTCCTCGGCTCTCTTCAAGAATGCGGTCAAAAAGGGCCTCTGCGAACTCCGGCGTCAGAAGCCCTCGAGCGCGCTCTCGCGCGCGCGAGCGGATGATATCCTCTCGGCCCCCGTCGGTGACGCCGGTCTTAAATCGCCTCGTTCGAACCGCGTATTCCATGCGTCGGGTGAGGAGCTGAAGAATCTCCGTATCCAGCCGATCTATCTGTTCTCGAAACTTCGTGAGTTCCATAATCACTCCTGCACTCTCTTGACTCTCTGCTCAATCATCGACAAATCCGCAAGCACGATAGCGGTGACCGCTTCCAATACCGGCGGCACTCGCAGCGCAATACACGCATCGTGCCGACCCTTCACGACAAATGACTCAAGCGCGTTGGTGTCGCGATTATAGGTCTGTTGCTCCTTGGCGATGCTCGATGTGGGTTTCACCGCAATTCGAAAGACGAGCTCATTCCCGTTTGCAATTCCACCGTTCACTCCACCAGCGTTATTCGTAAGTGTAGCGCCGTCGGCATCTGAAAGTGCGTCGTTACACTCACTCCCCTTCATCCGGGCCGAACCGAATCCCGCCCCGAACTCAATCCCTCTGATCGCTGGGATAGCGAACACGGCATGAGCAATGAGTGACTCGACGGAATCAAAAAACGGCTCACCGAGACCAACCGACAAACCGGTCGCACGACATTCGCAGACGCCGCCGATAGAATCACCGCTCGCGACAGCCTCGTCTACCGCTTCTTGGATCTCGCCACGACCCCCGACTTCGAGGAGTGTCGCACGGATGACAACCGGAGCGATCAAGCGCTTGGCAACGACACCCGCCGCAACAAGAGCTGCCGTTAACCTCCCAGAGAAATGGCCACCCCCACGATAATCTTCAAAACCCCCGAACTTCTGATGGGCAACAAAGTCTGCGTGTCCCGGACGTGGCGTTGAACGCATTGCTTCGTACGACGAGGAATCAACGTCACCGTTGGGAAAGGTGATGAGCAATGGAGCGCCAGTCGTTCGTCCGTTGAAGAGGCCTGTCTCAATCGTCGGGATATCCGATTCCTTTCGTGGCGTCGTGCCTTTCGCCCCGGCGCGTCGCCGGTCAAGATCCTCTCTCATATCTTCGGGCGAGAGCGGCAGGCCCGCGGGGCAGCCGTCGATCAACACGCCGATTCGCGCTCCGTGAGATTCCCCGAGTATCGACACGCGAAATAGTCTGCCAAAAGAGTTCATCGGCGCTCCTGCAATCGCGTCAGTTCCTCGAAAAACTCTGGATAAGATTTTGCGACGCACTCCGGCCGGGCGACTTCAACCACGCCTTTTGCACGCAGAGCCAAGACACCGCACGCCATGGCGATCCGGTGGTCATCATGCGAGTCAACGCGATTCCCACAGATCGTGCCACCCTCGATCAACATGTCGTCACCATCGACG
>JADYYL010000053.1 GCA_020853655.1 Deltaproteobacteria bacterium | reverse complement strand
TGGTGACCGTTCGATCAGCCGCAGAGACCGTGGATGCGAACGAGATCGCGACGGCTCCAATAAGTGCAGTAACTTTCATAAAGACACCTCTCTGTGTGAGTGTTTGTAGCTCTATCAATGAGGGGTGCATCGTAGGCCCTCAACTCACGGCCGGTGGATGAGCGTGCGCACACCACGACTCCCGTCTCAGTGATATCGATCGAATGGCGATGTGAAGAAGTCTGAGATGACGCCGGTGAAGAAGTCGTCTTCCGGACGACGTGTTGTGACTGCGCGGCCGGACGGTCGCGTAAAATCGTCTCCAGCGGCTGTTGGGCAGGTTCTTCTCTGCGGGACTGGCTGCTCAGAGTTTTTCACAACCCTGCGAGAGAACACTGTACTCGTGTGCGGTGCGGAGCACTCTTGCTTTCAGAGCCCCACCTCCGTCGGTCGACGGAGGTGGGGCTATTGCGTGACGCAGGCCCCGCCCAGCACGGTATTGACGATGCGTTGGACGTCGACCACGTTACACTGGCCATCAGAGTTGATGTCTCCGGTGCATGGGATAACTCCGAGCGCTTGATTGATCGATAGCTGCACATCGACAACGGTTACCAATCCGCTTGAATCAAGGTCGCAAGCGGTGTCGCTCAACAAATATCGAATTCGTCTTACCTGTCCTGATGAATAGGAAAGATAGTAAAGCGATCCATCACTCGCGACGTCCAAGTCCACCGGCGAGCTCGCCGTTCCCCCAAGCGCGAAGTCGATCGGTTGATTTGTTGTATTCAGGCGCGTGATGAACCCGCCGATGTAATCTGAGAAGAAGTAACTTCCTGAATAACTGCCAGGAAACTGGCTCCCTCGATAAAACACCCCACCGGTAATCGCAAAGCCCTGCGGATGCTGGTACGCATACACCGGGTAGGAGAACGATCCGTTCGTGCAGCTTCCTTGACCCGTGTTCTGCGGACCCTCGCATGTCGGCCACCCATAGTTGGCGCCAGCCGCTCCGAGATTGATCTCTTCCCACGTGCTCTGGCCAACATCGTTGACGTGCATCCTTCCGGTGAGTGGATCAAAGCTGAAGGTATAGGGATTGCGGAGCCCGTAAGCCCAAATTTCACGTCGCGCCCCCGCGGTGTTGAAGAACGGATTGTCAGTCGGAACGGATCCATCCGCGTTGATCCGGAGGATCTTACCCGAGAGGTTCGCGAGGGACTGCGCGTTTGACGAGTTCGATCCTCCATCTCCGACGGCGATGTAGAGCTTCCCATCCGGCCCGAAGTGGATTGCTCCACCATTGTGATTGCCTGCGTCCGAAGCGATGTCGTCCAGTATGACCGTTTCGCTGCCAGCCTCGACAAGGTCAGCATTTGTCGCCGAAGCGCGAAAACGACTCACTCGATTCTTAATCGGAGTGGCCGTGCGCGTGTAATACACATACAGGAATCGATTTGATGAGAAGTTCGGATCAAACGCGAGGCCGAGCAACCCTCGTTCGCTTCCGGTTTCAACGGCAAGAGTGAGAAACGGTGCGGCTAAGAGTGAGCCGCTTCGCATGACTCGGACTCGACCGACCTTTTCTAAAATGAAGAGTCGTCCATCCGGTGCAAACGTCATGGATGTTGGCTGGGACAGGCCCGAAGCAACAGTCGATTCTGCAAAGTTCGCCGGCAGTGCTGCTGCCTCGCGGGAGCTGAGCAGAGCGATCGCAAGAATGACGAGGAGCTGAAATGGGGCTCGTGTCATATCGCAGAGCAGGTACATGCTCCCTCTTTGAAAATGGACAAAGTTGATCCGCCTCAGCCTCCACTTTCCACACCTCTTTCATTATTGCTCGGTCTCGCTCACCGCGACTTTAAAACAAACCGCAGAATATCGAGCGATGCTGGATACAAACCCAAGCAATCAGCGCGAGGACGGCCGCACACCATGTCGTTATGCATATCTAGTGCCGCGGAGAGGTTCCCAAGGGCACCGCGTCTTTCGCCTCCGCGCGGTGGCTTCGGTGTCCGACGCTGCATGTCGCAGCGTCGTTCGTTGCTGCGCGGCACCGCGGCGAAACAGTGCTTGCCTCAATCCAGTGCCCCCAGAACACCGAGGTGTTCTGGGACGGTAAGCCCCAGCCTCTTTGGCCCGCCAGACCAAGAGTTCGCGGCTTGTTTCTGCTGCTGAGAGACTGTAAAAAAATAAAAACCCCGATCTTCGGAGAGGACTATGGGAAGGAGGCTTCCGCGTCGTTACAGGACTATCTCCGTGCTCGTCATCTACGGGCTGATCGCGATCGTCGCCTTCTCGTATCGGTGGTTAGGCTATGAGAGTTTTCCCGAATTCTATGAAGACATTCGGTTCCTCCTGACCGATCCAGGGTTCCTGGCCTTTCTCGCTGTCGTGCTGATCTTTGTTGCACTGACCTTCCGCGGAGTATTCAGGAGGAAACATACACCGCCTCGACCCGTCGATGAACGGAAGAGGTAGCCTCAGCTATTCTCTGGACTTTCGAAGCGCGATTCGATGTTGCGTTGACTCTGAGACCCCGCGCTCCACGAATTTGGGTTCTGTGCGCACGATGTGCGCAGACGTCTCGTCAATGATCTCAAACTCCACAAATCTTGACAGAGCCTCGGACCGATCGAATGGATAAGGTGGGCCCTTCCAGTCCTCTGCGGAGAATTCGTTAGCAACGATTGCATAGATTCCTCCGACGCGGAGTTCCCTCTTGATGATCGGAACATACCTTTCGAGTTGCGAGCGCGAGAGTGCAACGTAGGACGCACAGTCATAAATGAAATCACTTTTCTCGGCCGAGTCTGGCATCTGGAAGAAATCGCCGATCCATAGCTCGAGTCGAGGTCCGGAGAGTATTCGGAACGACCCGTCGTGTCGTTCCGTCAGTGCGAGCTCCGGGAAGCTTCGAGCGATGAGGGTTTCAATCGCCTGAGGGATAACGTCAATCCCGACCACGGAGTGCCCTTGGTCGTAGAGATAACGTACCGCAGTCGAAGCGCCGCAGAGTGGCACCAACGCGCGCGCAGAGTGTGAGGAGGGGATGTGGGTGCGAAGGCGTTGGTAGAACGGCGGAAGTGCAGAGTCGTCCCCGGACGAACTCCAGGGCGTGTCCCCTTCGACCCAATGCCGTTTCCAATCGTCGATGCCGTAGGCTGCCATGCGAATCACCTCAAATGATGATCCGCACTATGACACACCGGAAGGAACGCGGCATGGAGAGTGGTCGAAGTTCGTTCTGAAGGTGGTCTTCTGGTTAGGGGCTTACGCAGGTGAAGCCAAGAGCATTGTTCACGACCCGCTGGATGTCGACCACGGTGCACTGTCCGTCAAGGTCGATATCCGCGCTCGAGCAGCTCACTGCGCCAGTGAACTGATTCACGCACTGCTGAACATCACTCGCGTCCGCGCCGCCGCTGCCGTTGATATCGCATCGGGAGACGATCGTGAATGAGACTTCATTCGAATAGGCACCGCGATTTCCGCTCGTGTCGAAAGCGCGCACCGACGCAAAATATGTCCCGGCATTAAAGTCGACGATTGTGCTGGTCGAAGATCCAACATTGCGGATGTTCGGGTATGACCGTGACGATGTTCCCCAAGCGACTTCGTAGCCAGCAAGATCTGTTAGGGGAGTACCATCAACGTTCTGCGTTGGAGGATTCCATGCGAACGATTTGTTGACCGCCTCTGCGCTCGGGTGAGCGATAGACAGAGCAGCAAACACAAACACAGTTCGAAGAAGTCGTCCGCGCGAGCGCGAGGAAGAACTTGTTAGGAAGCGATGACCAAACCTTGAATAACGCATACGAACCAACAGCTAGGGTTGTAAAACACACCTTCCGCCCCCACAGCACCCTGAACCTGTGTTATTGCGACTCGCGGACGAAGTAATTCCTTTAACGCAGTGCAAGAAGAGTGACGAAAGGCAGATCGTGTGATTTCAGTGACTTAGGTCGGCTTATTTTTCCCAGATCGAGGGGTTTTTTCCCGTCCGACCGATATTATTTCATAGCCCCGAAGAACCCGTCCAGACCGTGCAAGCGGTCGGGCAATCGCTGGGAGGACGTGAGTTGTGTTGATTGGTGAGTGCTGCCGACGCGGTGGTCGCCTCGAGCGTGTTCTATACTCCCTTTTGGTCGCGAGGAGCTGCGAGTGGATGAAGAAGAGAGAGCCGGAGCGAGCGCTCGCGACAAGCCCGACCACGCAGACGCATCCGATGTAAGCTTCGGAACAGGGAAGAGTGCTTCGCCCACTCTCAGCAAGTCATGAGTCTGCCCAGGCCTGCCGACCGATCAGCGGTACAAACGTCACCGCTCCCAGATCTTCTACGTCAAACTCGTGCTCACTCGCTCGCTGGACGCGGGTCAGTCGCTGCGATCGATGCGTTGCGCCCATGGGCATAACGAGCCGGCCGCCCACCGCAAGTTGCGCCTTCAGCGCCGCCGGAATCTCGGGACCACTCGCGGCAACCACGATCGCATCGAACGGCGCGAGTTCGGATATTCCAAGAGAGCCATCACCGACCGATACACGCACTCTGTCGAAGCCGAGGTTCCGAAGCCGGACTCGTGCCGCCTCCGCGAGGTCTGGGCGTCGCTCAATGGAATAGACCTCTCGCGCGAGGCAACTGAAGATTGCGGCCGCAAAGCCGCAACCCGTTCCAACTTCGAGAACGCGATCTTGGTCGCGAAGTTCCAGGAGTTGAGCCATCAACGCCACGATGTACGGCTGAGAGATCGTCTGACCCTCTCCAATCGGAAGCGGATTGTCTTGGTACGCGCTAGCGCGCAGACCCTCGGGCACAAAGAGTTCGCGCGGAACCGATCGGAATGCAGCAAGCACGCGCGGATCACGAATGCCACGGGCCGCGAGCTGTCGCTCGACCATGCGTTCTCGCATGGTTCCGTAGTTCTCGAGCGCAGGGTTCTGCTTTTTGCTTTTGGACGCTACCTGTTTCATACGTCTCTTCGATTGGTCGCTTCAGCCAATGGTATGACGGAACGTGGCTGGGAGAAACATGGGGGAAGGAGGTGTTTCAGCGCGGAGCCAGTTGGTTGACGACGTGGGTCAGTGGTTGTCGATGATCAAGGACAGAACATGAGATGCTTTCTGGGGCTAGGCTCAAATCTCGGCGACCGTCGTCGGAATCTCGCCGACGCGTGTTCGCTCATTCGCGAGGGAGCACCGTTACTCAAAGTGTCGCCAATCTATACGACTCCAGCGCTGTTGCCCCCGGGGGCTCCGGATGACTGGAATATTCCCTATCTGAATGCCGCGCTCGAGATTGAGTGGAATCAATCCGCGAGGGAACTGCTGCAGTTCCTGAAAGCGACGGAGCAAGTGCTCGGAAGAAGCCCATCTGACCGCTGGGCTCCCCGGGTGATCGATATCGATATTGTGACGTTCGGGGACGAGCGAATTGACACCGCGGATCTTCGGATTCCGCATCCCGCTGCTCGAGAGCGGGCCTTCGTTCTTGATCCACTGAAGGACATTGCCCCGAGTCTCATGCTCTCCGCGGACGACGTGCCGTGTGTCGTGCTCGCGCGACGGCTTTGCGGACATTCACCTCTGGTGATGGCGATCCTGAATATGACGCCGGACTCGTTCTCTGATGGCGGTGATCTTGAGAGCGTTGCTGCCGCCGAACGACGAGTTCAGCAGTGTATCGACGCGGGAGTTCAGATCCTCGATGTGGGAGGAGAGTCCACCCGCCCCGGAGCGGACATACTGTCGGTCGACGTCGAGTGGCGCCGAATTGAGCCGCTGCTCCACTTGCTGCAGAAGCGCTTCGAGGGCCAAATACTACGCCCGATTGTGAGTGTGGATACGGTGAAGCCAGAGGTCGCGCGAAGGGCGCTCGCCGCCGGTGCTGATTGGATCAACGACGTCAGCGGCCTCTCTTCTCCGGCTATGCGCGCACTGGTGGCGGAGAGCGGATGTCACGCTGTCATGATGCACCACGTTTCGGTGCCTGCGGACCCAAGCAAGACACTCCGTGCGGACGAGGATCCCGTTCTCTCAGTGAAAACGTGGGCGCTGGAGAGAATCGAGATCTGTGCCGAATCGGGGATCGCGGCAGAGCAGCTCATTTTTGATCCAGGAATCGGCTTTGGCAAAACGCCTCAGCAATCACTTCAGATTCTCAAACGAGCTCGTGAACTTGCGGATCTCCCGGTTCGAACGCTCATCGGACATTCGAGAAAGTCGTTTATGACGGTGTGGGGATTACCGACGGTCGCGGGGCGGGATGAGGCAACGCTTGGCGCTTCAATGTCGCTCGCTGAGCACGGCGTCGATATTCTCCGTGTGCACAACGCAGAAGGGCATATGCGCGCGCTGCAAGCGCGCAACGAACTTCGATGATCGTGTGAGAGGAGAACGGGGGAGGTCGGCGGGTGCGCTCAATGACCGGAGCGGTGGAACGAGTCCCCAGGATGGGGACTCGTTCGTTCGTTGCATGTTGAAAAAGTCGCCCGTTTGACGACTTTTTCGCAGCTCTACTAGAGGGCGACCTTGACCGCGGTGATCATCGCGACGTCGTTCTTCTCTCGATCGACAGCAGGCTCGTTGTCATAGGTATCGCGAACCAGGAACACGAGGCTCAGGCTCGTTGACAGAGCCGACTCGACTCCAGCTTCCGCATTGACGAGGTAGTTATCGGAATTGCTCGTGTCAAAGAAGATATCAGCCTTCTGGTAGATCTTCGATGTGCAGGAGATGATCCAATCGAAACGCTCGCCAATCTTCGGGGAGAAGAAGTCGTTATCGACGCTGGCAACGCGTTCAAACGTGTAACCGGGACCAGCATCGACCGAGAGCGTGAAGTCCTCGTCTTTGAGCAGGTAGTAGCCAACCACCGGGGTCAGCGAGGTTCGGTAATCGACTTGCGCAATGTCGTCATAGAGGAACGCCCAGCCAGCGCCGGCGAACCAGTCACCCCCAAGCAGGTATTTGTAGTTCGCGTTTGCTCGAAAATCGTCTTTGTTCTTTGCGTCGACCGTCTCCGTGTCTCGCGCGCGATCTTCCCCAGACCCAGAGGTGAGGTCAAAATCGATGACGTCTTCCGTCGTTTCACGCTTCGCGCGACCGAGGAGCGAGAGCGCTGACGTGTCGCTGTTTCCGCTTGTATAGTTGAATCCGAAGGCAAGGCTCTTATCCCAGCTTCCGATCTCCTTCTTTGGTGCGCAGGGATCTTCTGCTGGATTGCACGCGGCTTGTGCAACGTTTGTCGTTAGCAATGATGTGCAGAAGCACGTCGTTGCGAGCAAAATACGTGACGGAGCTCGACAGAGGCTGAACATGTTATCTCCTTCGATGGAATACGGGATAAGACCACGGCGGTCTTACCTGACGAAGGTCAGCATTTCAACGGTCCCGAACCGTAGGTCAGCGTTGTTCGCTGTCGGATCTCTGGAATTTCTCGTAACGATTTCGGGGGATGGGGTTGT
>JADYYL010000052.1 GCA_020853655.1 Deltaproteobacteria bacterium | reverse complement strand
GCGCACTGCTCTCAGCAGTAGTCGATCTCGAACCGAGCGCCCGTTCACAAGCAGCCGCAATTTATTGGCGCCAGCGGCAGCATCGCGAGGCTTCGAAAGAAACCCGGTCAGATGGTAGTTCCCGGCTGGGGCCAAAACAATCTGATCGAGTTCGAGGGGATCGTCGCCGGCGAGTCTCAGCGACCGAGCTCTTGACTGGAAGGTGGACTCGCTCGGGAGAGAAAGCAGCTCTTCGCCGTCCGCAACCAGCGTAAAACGGATCGAGGGGTATGCCGCTGCGAAATCAAGCATGAGCGTGCGAACAACACCGATCTCCGTTCGCGGTGAGCGCAGAAACTTGCGACGCGCGGGGGTATTATAAAACAGTTGGGAGACGGTGATTCGCGTGCCGCCGGCAACCGCGGACGAGCCGACGTGAAGGAGCTTTCCACCCTCAATGTCGAGCTGTACGGGCTTGGCGTCTGGTGAGCGCGCACAGGTGGAAAGCGAAAATCGAGAAACGGCGGCGATCGAAGGGAGCGCCTCTCCACGAAAACCGAAAGTGGCGATGCTCTGCAGGTCGTCGATGGTCGAGATCTTTGACGTTCCGAACCGTTGCACCGCCACGCGGGCCTCTGCCTCGGTCATTCCAAGACCATCGTCGATCACTTCAAGAGAGGCGTGTCCACCATTCCCCAGCACGACGGTCACTGTCGTGGCGCCCGCATCGATCGAGTTCTCAACAAGCTCCTTGACGACAGAGGCGGGGCGCTCCACGACTTCGCCCGCAGCAATCTGATCGACGATCACGTCGGAGAGGATCCGAATCTCTTGCCGCGCGGGGTTGAGAGAAGCGTCGATGGCAAGTGAGGCTGAGCTGTTCACGTTAGCCGAGCTCCGGTTTCACGGTGACCTTGCGAACTTTGCTTGCACGAGTACCGCGACGAACAGAGAGCTCCAGCGACTCACCCTCTTTGGTTTTCGAAATCTCCTCGAGAACCTCGTCTTTTGTGCGAACCTCACGCCCGTTCACGCCAAGGATGAAATCTCCCTGGGTCACGTCGATCAGCGTCCTCACGACGGTGCCCATCTGCACCTTGCGGCGCACACCGGAGAGCCCAGCTTTGTCGGCAGGGCTGCCGGGAAGGACGTAATCGACGACGGGCCATCCGAGCTCGGTGTCCTCAAGAGCGACTCCGATCTTGGGGCGAAGCACCCGGCCGAATCGCATCAGATCAGGCACGGAGCGTTTGACAAGATTGACGGGGATCGCGAATCCCACACCGGAACTCTCGCCCGAGCGGCTCACGATCGCGGTATTGAGCCCCACCAGTCGACCCGCGGTATCGAGCAACGGCCCGCCGGAATTCCCCGGGTTGATCGGCGCATCGGTTTGAATCGCATCCGCAATGGTTCGACCGCTCTCGGTGGGTATCGTGCGACCGAGGCTCGAGACGATTCCGGTTGTCAGCGTCCGGCGGTATCCAAAGGGATTCCCTATCGCAAGCACCCGCTGACCGATCTCGAGACTGGACGAATCGCCGAGCTGCACGGCAACGAGATCGGCAGGAGGCTTCTCGATTCGAAGCAGTGCGAGATCGATGTCGGGATCAAGGCCGATGACTTTGACCGCATACGAGAGACCATTCGCCAGCGTCACTTCAACCTGCTGAGCCTTCCCGACCACGTGTGCATTGGTGATCACGAGCGCTCGCTCGGCGTCAATGATGACTCCAGAGCCAGAACCCTCCTGGGCAACTGGACCCCAGAAGTCGACGCCGACTGTCTTCGTCGTGACATACACGACGGTCGCATTGGTGCGTCGATACGCATCGATGATCTGTTGTTCGCTCTCGGTTCTTGGTGCTTGCTGATTCGTGGCCTCTTGGGCACACGGTTCGTCAACACCGAGAAAGATGGTTACCCCCAAGAGCGCGGCAAGCGCTGCGACTGGGAACAAGAATCTTTTTTGCATACGATGGAGGGGGGTCATTGTGATATGATTCCACGACTAAAAAACTATAACATCTCCGACGGAATATGAAAGATTGGGGAAATGACGAGACCATCCAAGCGATTAAACGATCGCAGGCGACCCGCAAGAAAGTCGTCTTCACCAACGGATGCTTCGACATTCTGCATGTGGGACATGTGCGATATCTCCAGGAGGCGCAAGCGCTGGGGGATGTACTCGTGGTCGCCATCAACACCGACGACTCGGTTCGACGCTTAAAAGGGCACTCTCGTCCAATTGTGCCCGAACTCGAGCGAAAAGAGATGCTCCTCGCGCTTCGTTGCGTCGATCATGTATGTGTATTCGACGACGATCTTCCGCTGAATATCATCCAAAGAGTTCGGCCGGATGTCCTCGTGAAAGGCGGCGACTGGCCGATCGACCAGATTTGCGGGAACGAGTTCGTGTCCTCATACGGCGGGAAGGTGCTTTCCCTCGGTTTCCACAAGGGACACTCGACGACGAACATTGTGACCAAGATCGAAGAAAGCGCGAAGTCTGATTCCACGGACGTTTCAGAGCAGTGACGTTTCAGAACAGTGATGTCCAGCGCAATGATGTTGAGAAACGTGGTGCCGGGTAATACATGAAAAGAGTCATCGGGATCGACCTTGGCACTGTGAATTCGTGCGTCGCAACGATCGTTGACGGCGTTCCTCAGGTGGTGCCCAACGAGTTCGGCAAACGCACCTGCCCTTCGATTTACGCAGTCTCCGCCACGGGCGAGCCGATCGTCGGCCACAAGGCGGAGACGCAGATGACGCAGAATCGTCAGAACACGATCTTCGCGGTCAAGCGCTTCATCGGACTGAAGTACGACAGCGACGAAGTTCGCACCGCGATGAAGAAGTTGCCATATCAGATTGTTCCCGCGGTGAACGGTGACGCGTGGGTCGAGATCAACGACATCACGACGAGCCCTCAAGAGGTCTCCGCCAATATTCTCGCCTACATGAAGCGCTACGCCGAAGCCGCGCTTGGAGAGGAAGTCTCGCACGCGGTCATCACGGTTCCCGCTCACTTCAACGATTCGCAACGCCAAGCGACCAAGGACGCGGCACGCATTGCCGGCCTCGACGTCATGCGCCTGCTCAATGAGCCGACCGCAGCCGCTTTGGCATACGGACTCAGTTCTGGCGGCGAGAATGTTTACGTCAAACGCAAAATTGGTCGGCGAAAGATTGTCGCCGAACGCGTCGTTGCCGTGTTCGACTTAGGTGGTGGCACATTCGACGTGTCCATTCTCGCGCTGAGCGATGGCGTGTTCGAGGTGCTTTCGACGCATGGCGATACATACCTGGGCGGCGAGGACTTCGATCTCGAAATCGTCCGTTACGTCATCGATCAATTCCGACTGCAAAGTGGATTCGATATCGGACAGAACCGGGACCTTCTCCAGAAGGTGAAGCTGCTCTGCCGCGATGCGAAGCACGCGCTGACGACGAACGCGAGTGCTGTCATCGAGATTCCCTACGTGACGGCAAAAGATCATCTTTCGATTCTCCTCGATCGTAAGGTGTTTGAGCGCCTCGTCCAACCAATACTCGATCGATTGACCGGCCCGTGCAATGCCGCGATGAGCGACGCTGGCCTCGACCCAAAGGACATCGACGATGTCCTCCTTGTCGGCGGCATGACGCGAGTTCCCGCAGTGAAGAAGCTGTGCCGAGTGGTCTTCGGGAAAGAGCCCATCGACACCGTCGATCCGGACGAAGCGGTCGCACTTGGCGCTGCCATTCAGGCTGGGGTGCTGAAAGGGCTCGTCAAAGGGGTGAGCCTCAACGACGTGACCTCCCTGAGCCTCGGCATCGAAGTGCAGGGCGGACTTGTCCAAACACTTATTCCGAGAAACACCCGCATCCCGGTCAAGTCTCAGGAGACCTTTACGACGTCGTCGCCGAACCAACCGCAGGTGAGCATTCACCTCGTGCAGGGGGAGAGCAATTTCGCGCCGGACAACATCAGCCTCGGGCGATTCGAATTACCCGGTCTTCGCCACGCGCCCCGTGGAGTGCCGAAAGTGTCCGTTGAACTGGAAGTCGACGGCGACGGAATCGTTCACTTGCTCGCTCGAGACATGGACAGCGGCGAAGAGAAGAAGCTCGATATCGTAGCGAGTTCCGGACTTTCCGAGGCAGAGCTCGATCAATTGCTGCGGCAGAGCGTTGAGCTCAAGCGTCAGGCGGCGGTGGCCAAAGAGGGTCGTTCGGAGAAAAGTGCGACGTCTGTTCCGACCGACGTTCTTTCGCAACTTCGACATCAACTGAAGACCGAAATCTACATGACGCAGTTCAAGCTCGACAGTGAAGGCAAGGCGTTCCGAGGCAAAGGTCGTCAGGATCTCGAAGCTTCGCTTCTGAGCGCTCGAACAGTCCTTGAAACGACCGATAATCTTTCCACGCTCCAAGCGGTTCTCACCGCTCTCCGCGAATCAACGGAGTTGCTTGACCAGTTTCTTGACGGCGCGTAGCCGATCCCTGAGAAAATTGATCCCGGTGCCATTCGTCGTTGCTCAGCCCGAGCCGGAAAGGACTGCGTTAGCGAAGGGAGCGCATCAACGCGTTACAAGCATCTGAGCTCTTCATCGACGGCTGTCCGGCGCGGAGTTGGCCGAGTCTCAGGGATGATCTTGCAGAAGCCGTGCGTTGGCGACCGACGTGCAATGTGAATCCAATTCTGCCTCGCGACACTTTCGGGAACTTCCCGCGCAGTGTTTTCGAAGCTGAGAAAGTTTTGGTCATCGAACAAGACTTCCCGTTCACGCTCGCCTTAAGCTTGAGAACGTCCCCACTTTGTCCTGTTGCTGCAATCTGAAATCGAGCGCCTGACTTCGAAGCGCCGGTCACGCTGAGCGAGTATCCCGAACCCGGCGGATCCGGCGTCGGATTGGGAATGGGAAGGTTCTTCCAATGCGCAAGGAGGTTCGCGAGCGCCTGCGGAGGATTGGTGGGCGCGGGATTCCCAAGATGATCGGCGGTATTCACGCCATGGCATGAAGCGCAGACGCGGATCTCACCAGGTTGAAACGTCAGCCAGTACCGCTCTCGAACGACCGGAGTTCCGTCTGGCGAAGACATTTGCCACGTCAGCGCGCGGCGGGCCGGAACGAATGCGGCGACCGATCCGTCAGCCGCCACTTGAACGGCGCCTACCGCAGCACCTTCCGCGGGCAGATTCACCCCACTGCCAACCGAATGCATGCGCTGTGCGATGACCCGTCGGCCCGTGTTGTTCCCTTGTGTGTAACCGCGAATCAAATCGCCCTGAAAAACCTCCAGGTGGGAAACGTCGTAGACTTTTCCGCTCCTTGGAATGCTCTGCGTCGTCGTCCCAGGCACACGAAGGTTCGTTGGCTGCTGACGATCGTTGTGGTCACGAGTGGTGACGTTTCGTGTGACGATGAGCGCGAGATTTTGTGACCGAAGATAGCTCGTCAACTCATCAACCGACACTCCCATGGAAGCAATGACCTGGGCTTCAGGCGCCGGAATCGCGAGAGTCGACGCTGCCGGACGAGGGCGGGTCTTCACCTCGACAGGCATCATCTCCCAAAGGAGGCCATTGTAACTGATCGACTGATCGGGGCTCCAGAACTGCACGCTCTTCGAGATACCCGACGTCACCATGGCACTTGGGGAGTAGTACGCCCCGGGCTTCGAAAGCACCTTCAGCCGAAAATCGTATCGAGAAAGCGGATTTGCTCCTGTTCCGATGTTCGTGTCCTGCCGGGTATTCGCCGTGTGTGCCGCGATGAGAACGCCGTTTGAAAGCGGCAACGGATCTCGATAGAGACCGGAATGGTTGCCGCTCGGCGTATCTGTCGCTCCGCTGGTGTCAGGGTGGGTGAGGTAATTGACCGTGACGTTCTCGGCATTCGTCGACGGCGACCCACTGATAGATATGATCTGTCCCGCGGAATGAGTACCGAACTCCTGACAGCTCGTCCCGAAGTAAGTACCGGGGACGAGCGGATTCTCCTTAATGTGGAGGAAGATCGTGAAGTCGTTCTCGTTCTGTCCCACGTCGTACTGACCATAGAACTCTTGCACATTTGGGTCGTCGTTGAAGTTTCGCTCAACGTAAAGGCCGACTTCCTGCCGCCCAATGTGCTGCAACGTCTCAAGATCCGTCCCGTCCTGATTCATCGCCCAGGGAAAGAACTGATTGATCGTAAAGAGATTCACGTTTGCACGTTTGTCGGGATCGACATTTGAGCGTGCCTCGGGAAACACCTCTGCCGCGGAGGAAGTTGCCACGGTGCTCGTCTCACTCTGGAAATTGAATGCGCCGAGCGAGGCCCCGACGTTCTGCTGATCACGCTGAAGATGATCCCATCGGGTAAAGACCACGCGTCCAAAGCTGTCGATGATCGGATTAAAATCCCCCGATGGAGAATGATCGAGCAGCACGAGCGATCCGGATTGTGGATTCAACTTCCACAGTCCTGAGTTCACCGGCGAGGACTCATATTCATCGCGCTGCGGATATGTATGCAGAACGGTGTCGTCTCGAGGTCGGTCCGTTACGAAGATGATCGTGTCATCGCTCGCGTAAGCAGGAGAATGATTGTTGTAAGTCGAAGGTTGATTCGCAACCTTCGTAATGACCGGGGTTTCACTCGGCCCGAACGAGGTAACCTCGTAAAGCTGCCAGCGGTGCGACGTCAGCTGATACTGTTGGGTTGGCGCACCCACCACCATGCTGAAGATGATCTTGTTCCCATCAAAATGCACGGCGGGATCCCGCACCGCGATGGCGTTGGCTCCCTGAAAGCCCGTGGTCCCGTACCCCCCGGCAAGCGTGAGGTTGCGGAGCGTCCCGTCGGCGTAGCGAATCCAGAGATCTCCGCCGCGGTATGCCGTATTGGGATTCGGAACATGATTCCCGAAGGTCGCTGCGAGTGTTCCAAAATCCGCCGGATTCGGAACCATGGTGACGAAAACAATCGGATGGTCGGAGACAACGTCAGCCCGTGCCGCTGGCAGCGCCGCGGTGAGGATGATCAAGAGGAAGAACGCGACTGACCGCATGGCACTCATGTCCTATGAGTATCGACGGATTGACCGCCGACCTTAACGAAGGCTCGCCACACGGGACTCGGCTCCAAGGCCCTTGATTGACAGCGTTTTCAGGGTGTTCACGCGTCGTTTTTCAGACGGCCGTGGATATCAATTGCCAATGCTTCAAGCGGGACGCTAAGTTTTCGCAGCATTCCTCCGGCCATCAGGCAACACCGTGCTCCATACTATCTTGAACGCCAGCACCCCTCCTTCGCGCTCGGCGCGCGCATTGTTCATCCTTGCGTCGATCGCTCTTGCCCTTCAAGCGTTGGCATTCAGTCTGGAGAGTTTGAAGCCAGAGTTGATCAATCGCAAGGATCTGCTCCAGGACTACTTGAGCGCCCGAGCCGTGATGAAAGGCGAGAATCCGTATTCGCCGACGACGATCCTCGCTGCGCAGCTCATGACGGATGCGCGCGCAGATACCTTCCCCCACCCCACTCCGCATACGCCCTTCGTGGTGGCGGCGACCACTCCGCTCGGCTTGCTGAGCTACGACCAGGCGGCGATTGTGTGGATGGTCCTCGAACTGGTGGCGCTCGGTGCGGCGGCGATCGTCCTTCAGCGACTCGCCGGCCACTCTTCTCTTGGTTACTCGACCTTGGTTCTGTTTCTGTTCTTGCTCGGCTCGCGCTCAGCGAAGCTCTCGCTTCTCTCGGGGCAGTTCAGCCTCTTCATCCTCCTTTTCGCCGCTCTGTGCTTGAACGAACTTGCGGCGGGACGGGAACGTCGCGCAGGAATCTATCTAGGACTCGCGCTTGCGACGAAACTCTGGGGAGGCCCTCTCGTCCTTGGACTCCTGCTCGCGCGAAGATATCCTGCTGCGATCGCCGCACTCGTCACGGCCATCGCCGCTCAGCTTGTCGCGATTCCGCTCATCGGCTGGGATGCGTTTCGCGAGTATGTTTCTACGGTCGCGCCCAGCGTCGCTCAGCACTATCGCGCCGATCCGCAGAATCAATCCCTCTGGACCCTTGCCACGCGTTTCTTCGACGGTGTCCGCTCTCCTGCGACAGGAGATTCGACCGCGGCGATCATGTCCTACGCGCCGGATCTTATTCCTCTGGGGAACATGATCATCGTCGGGGGAGCGCTCATTGCAGCGCTTCTTGTCGTTCGCCGCGCGCGCGATTTCAACGCAGCAGCGTCGATGCTCGTCGTGCTCAGTTCGCTGCTCTCACCGATTGCCTGGGTCCACGGCTTCGCCGTGAGCGCCGCAGCTTGCGTCGAACTATGGCGCCGAGCGGCAAGTCCGCGCGCCGCTGCCGGCCTCTACCTGTTGATGGTCGCACTTATTGGATGGACATACATTGGAGATACAACGGCCGTTGTCTCCTCAGAGAAATCATTGGAACTGATGAGCCCCATGCTTTCGCAGATAGCACTCACCATCGCGCTGGGTGTATTTGCTCTCAGGCCATCGCCTCAACGCGGAACGGCAGTCCTTCCGTAAAGCGGCACCGCCGCTTCTGGCAAGAAGGGCGCCCCGACACGCTCAACCCCCACTCATAAGATGGTCAAGTCCGCCGCCGAATATATGAGCTGCTGACGACAGGGGAATGGAGCACTTCGCCCCCTCTTCAAAGGTGATCTCTCGGCCTCCAACGCGTCCTTCCGCGAGAAGCGGGATGCCAAACTTGGAACAGGTGGCCGTGACACGCTCGCGGTGTTGTTCCGCAAGACTGATCACAAATCTCCCAGAACTCTCACCGAAGAGCAGCACTTCTGGACTCGCGCCCTCTCGGGGAAATATCTTCAGCCGAGCGCCGATCGGCTTGGCGCGGAGAAGGCTGGCCTCGCAAATCCCCAGCGCAATTCCACCCGCTGTGATCGAGTGTGCGGACTTCAGCAACTCATCGTTCAATAGTTCGCAGACGAGATCGCACACCTTCCGCTCGAACGCGAAATCGATATCAGGAGGCGGCGGCGTTACCCGGTCTTTCAGAAACGTCTCGTATTCGCTGGTCGCGATCTCGTTTCGCGAGGCGCCAAGCACGAAAATGACATCCTCGCGCTCGTCGAAATGCATCGGCCGAACCTTTGTGATGTCACTGCACACGCCGACCATGTAAACGGCAGGCGTGGGCAAGACCGTTCCGGCCGATGTGTTTGCGCGAAAATCAACTGACTCGGCAACGATAGGGATGTGCCACGATCGACACGCATCGCTTAGTCCACGGACGCCCTCCGAAAACTCGGAGCGCTGCTTGTAGTCAGAAAGACTTCCGTAGAAAAGACCTTGCCCCACGGCCGCCGGCTGAGCCGCGGTCGCGGAGAGTGCGCGCATCGCTTCTGCCACGGCGTGAACCCCGCCAAGGTACGGGTCAATGCTCGAGTAGAGCGTGTTACCGCGAAGAGCAGTGGCGATCGCGCGAGTTGGTCGTTCCCCCCGAACAGACTCGAGACTCTTAATCCGAAGGAGTGCAGCGTCGCACTGTCCCGGGAAGAGCACGTCGCTGGACACTCGGTCATCGACGCTGTTGAACAGCTTCTTTCTCGAGCAAAGATTTGGATTCGCCAACAGATCGAGAAGTCGGTCGTCGAGGGTGTCCGT